>JAEOUG010000011.1 GCA_016839445.1 Candidatus Thorarchaeota archaeon | reverse complement strand
TCGAACTGCTCTCGATAGGCGAGATACTCCGGATGATTGAGGTTGAATGAGAAGGAGTGTTGCCAGATGGACTTGAAGGCCTCCTTCACGGCCATACCCTCCCGTAAGCCCTCAAGCGCACCATCACTCATCTTTGTCCTGATGTCGATGTAGATCTTGGTGAAGAGGTCCTCCTTGTTGTCGAAGTAGATGTAGATCGTGCCGGGAGAGACCCCTGCCTTCTTGGCAATCTTGGAGATGGAGATGCCGTCAAACCCCAGCTTGTTGGTCAGCTGGATGGACGCCTCAACAATCGAATCATATTTCGCCTGGTCTCGTGTTCTCACCATAGTAAGTCAGTTCATGCTTCACTGCAAAGGTATATAAATGAATGCTCATTCATTTATCATAACTGAATGAGTGTTCAGTTATCGAGTGCTCATTCAACCAAGAGGGTGCGGAAATGATCGACACCGACATAACAAGGATTGAGTCAAGCGGGGCAAACTGCTACCTTGTGAACACGAAGGATGGTTTCGTCCTCATAGACACAGGATACGCGAGGGATCGCGGCGCAATCGATGCTGCGCTTGCAGAGGCAGGATGTGACAACCTCAGGTTGGTTATCCTGACCCACGGGGACTTCGACCACGTGGGCAACTCCGCCCACCTCAGAGAGCGGTTTGGGTGCAGAATCATCATGCATCAGAGTGACTTGGGGATGGTGGAGAAGGGCGACATATTCTGGAACAGGGATATGGGCCCAGTCAAGAGAGCGTTTGGGAGGCTATTCGTCGTCTTCAAGCGCTTGGGGCTCGACAAGGCGGACAGGTTCTCGCCAGATGGTCTGATGGAGGGCGGACAGAGCCTCTCAGAGCTCGGATTCGAGGCCACTGTCCATCACCTCCCAGGCCACTCCAAGGGCTCCATCGGACTGCTCACTGCAGGTGGGCACTTCTTCTGCGGCGATCTCTTCACGAACGTGTCGAGCCCGAAGAAGTCTACCCTAGTCTCAAATCGTGATGACTACGCAGCCAGCCTGGAGGCTATACAGCAGCTCGACATCAAGACGGTGTATCCAGGTCACGGAACTCCTTTCTCGCAAGAGGCACTCTCTGGAATCTTTCAGGAGGAAAACTGACAATTGACAGAATCGAATAATCAGGAAACGGAATACAATCGGCGGCATCACTTGCGCAAGGTGGCACTTGTTAGCTTCCCACTGATGATGGTGGGAGCTACTCTGGCGATCATCCTGCTGCAGATGTCAGGCTACGCCGGTTCGGTACAGGACACACAGCTAGGGTTCAATGCGGACATCATCAAGGCGTACTTCTCCCTCATGGACCCTGCAGGTATGAGCCTCTTCATCATGGGCAATCTTGCGGACTACATCTTCATTCTCTTCTACGGGATCTTCTTCTACAGCACCGCTCGATTGATCTCATGGAACTACAAAGGAGGTCTCACGAAGAGTGTGGGTGTGTCACTTGCATGGGTGGGGGTCATAGCTGCGGTCTTGGATGGGATTGAGAATATCTTCCTGTTCGCGATGACGGCGAATCCTGCCGGGTTCCCGAGTTGGCTTGCGCTCGCTCACTCAACCTTTGCCACTGCGAAGTTTCTCTTCTTGTATGCATCCATGGGTTGGACTGTAGCTGGGTTTGTCCTGAACAGGACTCCGCTGTCAAGCTTTCTGGTATCAGGCTTGAGAGCACGATAGAGCAGACTGGATAGGTCTAGCAGGGGGAGTGATTGAATCACTCCTCTCTCTTTCTACTTGATTCCCCACCAGTCCGGAACTTCGTGCTCCATCCAAACCGGGTCAGGCGTGATTCCGTCCTCTGTGTCCTTCCCTCGACTGTCATGAATCACACGATTGAATTCCTCGCTCACACTCACAGTCATGTCATCCTCTACCTCTACTTGGCAGGAGAGGAAGACAGCGGGATGGTCGAACTGAGTGTGGCCATCCTTGATGAGTTTCTCAAAGAGCTCGTGTTGCACCTGAGTCTTCTTCGTCGGCACCCCCTTGTGAATGGTGACCCTGCAGGTAGTGCATCTAGCCTTTCCACCACAGGTATGGACTATGTCAACCTCATTGTCGATAAGGGCCTTGAGGAGCTTGGTTCCCTTTTCCACCTCAATCTCCTTCTGGACCTTGCCCATGAAGTCGACAACTGTTACTTTCGGCATGGCTACAAGACTCGTGCATTGCCCCTTAAGAACAACAGGGAGAGCAGTGAAGCAGGGGCAAATGTAGAAATACCCGGGTTCCAACCAGTGGAGATTCAAGGATGTGCTAGTCGTGGATAGGAAGCAGGTATTCTCGATCTTCATCATCGCCACCATTCTTGGTGCATCACTGTTCGTCTACTTCTATCTCCTATCACCGGATGTAGAAGACCAGCCTGTGTTCAAGGGTGGCACAATAGTCCAGGATGAGACCTGGTCTGGTGCGATATTCGTCAATGATTCAATCGTTGTGCCGACAGGGGTGACACTCACAATCGACCCTGGAACGAGAATCATGTTTGCGCCCTGCAGGGACTACAGAGATCAACGGACTGTGGGGTTTGCAGTGGTCGGGGGCACCGTACGTGCGATTGGGACTCCAGAGCGACAGATCTGGTTCACGTCGGATTCTGAAGCCCCCATCAACGGAGACTGGTCAGGAATCGAGCTATACAACACTAACACGTCCGTCTTCGACTACGTGATTGTGGAGTTCTCTGGTCTTGGAATCTCTCAGTTCGACTCCAAGGCCAACATCAGCCACTCTATTGTACGCTGGGTGAATGCCGAGGGCATCTACATGGAACGGTCATCGCCCGTCATCGAGTACAATCTCTTGTACGGAAACGGCTACCATGAGATAGCACTAGAGCAGTACAACTACGACGTGCAGATACGCAACAACATCTTCGCAGGAGGTCATGTACCATTCATTGTGTTTGACTCATCAGTCACAATCGAGGGCAACTACTTCTACAACTACAATACCTCCGAGTCACCAGCCATCTCTGTTGCAGGAGTGGCAGAGGCAAACGTGACGGGAAACAAGTTTGACGGATTCAACAACGACACAGCGATTCTGAAGCTGCAGCCCATGAGCATTCTGGTCACAGAGAACAACGACTTTGGCAACGGTTCGGTGCCCATACCCACCCTTGGTTTTGATGACCTCAAGGACTACGATCTGGGGTATACACCCGGGGACCCAGAGGACCAATACATGTACGTCTTCCCAGCTGAAGATGAGACCAGACGGGTGGTCAGCCGGATCGGGCTAGGATATGGGTTTGGCTGGGCATTCGAATACGCAAACGGATACCTCTGGAAACTTGGATCGGGAGACCTGGTTCGCATTGACCCAGCGTCAGGCACTAACACCACATTCACTGTTGACACCAGCAAGATCCTGGGACCGAGAGGACTGTGCTATGATGGCGAATACTTCTGGACACAGGACCACTCCCTGCTGAAGATTGTCAAGTTCAAGGTCAACGCCACAGCAGTGACAATCTATGATTCTTTTGACATTCCAGAGAATGAGACTGGCGCTCGTCAGAGCCTATGCACAGATGGAACATACCTCTACGTACCCAACCGAGCCGGCAACAAGATGTTCGAGCTGCACAAGAATGGCACCGTCAACAGGGAGATTGCGATGCCTCTGGACCTCGTAGGACCCATCACCTGGAATGGCACTCACTTCTGGACCAGTAATGGCAACCATATCTTTGCATTCACTAAGGATGGAACAGTTGTGGGCAGAGTCTACGATGTGGCCCGTGGAATCTCGGGAATAACGTGGGATGGAACGTATCTTTGGGGCATATACAAGACCTGTGAGCTGTGGAACGATGCGAAGATGTTCCAGATTGAGATCTTGAACGATTCAACACTGGGCTGAAAAGGCACAATCGAAGGATGCTAGGCCCGTTTGGAGAAACGGGGCTGTGCCTCCGAAGGCGCATTACGTGACCCTAGGACTGGTTGCTCTCGCCTGAAGGCTCCACAGGAAGTCGCCAAGCATCCCCCTCCACCAAGAAATGATAGGACATGACCGAGAGGAAGATGCCAAAACTGGCTTGCACGGTATATGCCATCACAGCGATGATCATGAGATTCACACTCGAGATTGAGAAGGAAGAGAGGAATCTGGTCACGACAATCATGACGAAGGAGAGAACCATGGTCAGTAGTGTTGCGTAGGAGAATCTGTGAAGAACCCATCCGATTCTCCCCTCTCTGTCTGCCATCTGTATCACCATCAGAACCTGAAGCAGCTCAAACAGGACTCCGAGAACGATGAGGGCAGACGCAATGGTCTGAATCAGAATACCCGCGAGCGAACCGAGTAGGGAGAAGAGGATGCTCAGACACAGCACGAGGCATGTCTGGAACGAGAAGATCCTGAGTACCTTGCGGCTCGCTTTCTGCGCTCTCTCTTGCACCTTCATCAACTCCTCTCCAGTGCGATGAATCGCTCGATGTAGTAGGTCGATATCTGACCTCCAAATCCGTGGAAGTCGTAATCAAAGCCGTGCCCTGCCCAAGGAATGGTGATGAGCAGACATCTGTGGCCAAGGCCGTTTGCTAGATGATAGAAGTCCACTGCCTGAGTCTGATAGTCGGCAAGCCCATCCTTACTTCCGTGGACAATCATGATGGGCGGGACAACAGTGCTGTTCGATATCAGAGAGGCGGCGAAGAGCTTCTTGTACTGCTCCTCAATAGGGAGGCCTCCCTCTACAAAGGGGTCAAAGAAGCCTGCTTCATCCCTCGTGATGTTGGTGACAGGATACATCCAG
>JAEOUG010000101.1 GCA_016839445.1 Candidatus Thorarchaeota archaeon | reverse complement strand
CTGGTATACCCTCGGGGCAACTGCTGCGATATTAGTGAACACACGATAGAACCAGTTCTTCTCGTGCTTGAGAATGGTTTCTGTGGGAGTGATGGTCTGGAATATCTGTCCCACTATATCCACCTCCTCCAATCCGAAGTAGTCCCTGAGGCGGTTGAACCCAACCAATGTGTCAAATAGCCCGAAGCCATCAAACCAGCTGGCATCGCCCCTCTCATGAGGTCCGGTGAGATAATACCAGAGATCCACACCACTCTCTCTGAGTGCCTCGTACATCGCCGCTTGGCCCAGGAATCCGGGCTCTCGATCTGGTGGGAACTTCGAGATGTCGAAGCGCTTGGCAATCTCCTTCTTCTTCCGGGTGATGCTCTGCCGAAACTCCTCTGGTTCCATCGAATCCGGAATGAACTTCCGTAGAAGTTGCTTTGGCACCCTTAACGGGTGGACCAAGCGGTCAAACTCTCCATAGACTCGCTTTGCTACGAGTGAATTGAGGTCAGTGTGGCCTATCCCACCGAACTTCTCCACAATCTCTCTTATGTAGGACACTCACTCCACGTCCACGCAGGCACCACTGCCTTCCTGCATGAGATGGCGACTTCATTTGTAAAGATTCGCGTTCCGTGTAGATCTACTCATCTTGATGCCGCGTTGGGATTGCCGACGCAGTTTCTACCTTCACTTGAGCAGCCTCAGCGTGGTCCGAGTTGGCGTTCAGCCTCTTCTTGTATTCGGCCAGCAAGGGTTCAGTTAGAAAGTCAATCTTCTCTGACATTGTGACATAGTGGGGTTGCCACCCAGAATCAATGCTTGTGCTCTGTGGTCAATCGGTGCCTCTGCCGAGTCCATTGACGTCTACTATCTTCAAGTCCAAGTCTGAAGCGAGCTGCCGCTGATACTGGAGCCTGCCAATACCTTCCACAGAGTGGGCATCGCTGCCGAAGGAGAAGACGCAACCGTGTTCCTTTCCCTGCTCGAGAAACCTGGGGTACTGCACCTGGTACCTGCCGCTCAGTTCGATGGCGACTCCTGCCTTCGCAAGCGCTGTAGCAGCGGCATCTCCGTCGCTCTCCCGGAAAGAAGTAAGAAATCCATCCCAGTGCCCCAGAATCTGGAACCTTGGCTCTCTCAGCGCTCTTGCCAGAGCCTGCGCCCAAAGGGAGGAATCCATTGACCAGTGAAAAGAGCCAACTATCAGGTCGAACTGCTCGAGTCCGCCCGCAACCTCAGCAAGCTCTCCATCAGCGTCAATATCGACCTCGGCTCCGTCAAGAACCCTCAATTCGGAAAAGTGGTCTCTTGCACTCTCAATCTCTGCCCTTCGCTCCTCGATGAGTGGTCTGCCTCCTCTTCTCGAGCCGAGTGACGGCCAGAAGTGGTCCGTTATAGCAATTGTGTCCAGGCCGAGAGAGCTTGACCGCTCAGCAATCCGAAACACCTCTGAGGATGCATCAGAGTAGAGAGAGTGGATGTGGAGATCGTGGTTCCCGCTCGGCATGGTGCAGTCACATTGGTCCCACTGAATTGACTACGCTTTTATGGGACATGGTTGGTCCCTCGTCCGGTGTTGCTATGACAGACAACGAGATTGCGTGGGACCTCTCCCTGATTGTAGGGGACGCTTCCATGGACGAAGTGAAGAAGAGAATGGACGTCCTTGTGGGAGAGTTCAAGGAGTTCTCTGACAAGTACGGAGCGAAGATAGCCACGATGGCTGCGGCGGAGATTGCCACAATGCTTCGGGAGCGCGAGGCGCTCGAGATTGAGGCAAGCGATCTGATCAACTACGGAATGCTGAAGTTCGAGGCATGCTCAACAGACAAAGAGGCCAGTCAGCTGAATAGCTGGGCTCGAGAGACAGCTAGTCAGCTTGACCAGCTGGGAACTCCTCTTGAGATTCGGCTGGGCACGAGAATGTCAGAAGATGAGAAGCTCATAGACCATGCCGACTTGTCTGACTACCGTCATTACTTGGAGCGACTGAAGGCAGAGGCTCCCTACCGGCTATCAGAGGAGGCTGAGAAGGCCGTTATCCAGAAGGATGTCAATGGCATCCGATTGATGTCACAACTTCAGGGTGCATGGGTGTCTGAGAAGACATTTGATGTTGAGGTGAAGGGCGAGAAGAAGACCCTTTCTTACCCCCAACTTGGAGCCCTCCGGATGGACCCCGACAGGGATACCCGGAAGATGGCCACGGTCACTCTCTACGGGGATTTGGCCGAGGACAAGCTCTTGCACTCCATGGCCCTTCGTTCAATCTGCGGCGACCACATGAGCATGGTCAAGATTCGTGGAATGCCCTCGCCCATGACTCAGAGCCTTCTTGACCAGGACGTTGATGAAGAGGCCATCGACACACTGCTCTCAACGATTGAGAGCACGGCCGATAGCTTCCAGGAGTTCCTGATGCTCAAGGCTAAGGTCATGGGTCTCGACAAGCTTGCTGGCCATGACGTGATTGCACCCATTACGACAGATCCTGTCTGGAAGTTCGACTGGGATGCGGCCAGAAAGGTTGTCACTGAGGCCTTCGTGTCCTTTAATGATGAGATAGGCGGAGTGGTTGAAGCCATGTTCACTAACAAGCGGATTGATGCCGCGAATCGGCTTGGCAAGACCTATGGCGCATTTTGCGCGAGGCACGCGGGGGCCCGGAGTTCCTTTGTATTGGTGTCCTTCAATGAAACCATGAATGATGTTTTCACACTGGCTCATGAACTGGGACATGCAGCACAGGGGCACGTCACAACTCACAAGCAGACCCTCACCAACTGGAGAACCTCCTCATGCCTTGCAGAGATGGGCTCGATCTTCGGTGAGTTGCTCCTCACTGACAAGCTGCTTGGAATGAGCAAGTCCAAGGAGGAGAAGATGGAAATCCTTGCCCACGTGCTGGGTGGTTACTACTACACAGTGTACTACGTCGGTCTGAGAGCACTCTTCGAGAAGAGTATCTACGAAACCATTGCGAGTGGAAAGGTGATTGACGCAGAGACTGCGTGTGAGCTCTGGAATGACGCCAAGAAGCGTATCTTCGCTGACAGCGTGGACTGGACTGAGTTCATGGAGTACGAGTGGGCGCGAATTCCGCATCACTTCATCCCAAATTTCCGCTTCTACAACTACAGCTACTCGTTTGCCCAGATGCTGGTCTTTGCTCTATATGAGGCATACAAGCAGGAGGGCGAGTCCTTCCTGAAACGCTTCGATGAACTGCTCGGCGGGGGCAATACCAAGAGTGTCAGGCAGCATCTGAAGGACTTCGGCTATGACCTCTCGGACCCTGCTTTCTGGGAACTGGGTGCCAAGCAGGCCAATCGATTCCTTGAGGAGTTCAGGAAGCTCGTCTAGCGGCGTGGTCAGGAAACCATAAATCCCCGGGTTCAGAGACTCGGGGATACGCTTAGACTCTGCGCGTGGTGAGTTCAGTGGACGAGCTAGACAAGAAAATCCTCTTTGATCTGGTCCAGAACTGCAGAGTGAGCTATCAAGAACTGTCCAGGAAGTACGGTATATCGGCAAATGCAATCCGCAGGCGTGTCCTGAATCTTGAGGAAACCGGAGAAATCGCAGGGTACTCGCTTGTGCTCTCTCCTGCCATGACGGAGACCCACTACATCTTCGGCCTGATGGAGTCCGATGGGACGCGAGGCGAGGTGGACATGGTGGCTGACATTGGCGCGAGCCCCTACATCATTGCGGCCGCCTCGTACTCCTGCGGCACTTATGCCTGCGTAGGGGAGTATCATTCGGCCGAGGAGCTCCTCCTGATGGGAGGCCACATCAGGGGAGTGAGAGGTATTCTCAGTGCAGAGCTCCATGCCCTCGTAGGCCCTCGAGGAACAAGGATGGATCTGAGTCCGCTACACAAGCGCATTCTCCGTCCGCTCATGAAGGACCCACGGATGTCTATTGTTGACCTTGCCAGTGTGACTGGTCTGACCGCTAGGAGAGTCCGTCGTCTTCTGGACGACCTGGAAGAGTCCGACGCCATCAAGTTCCGAGCACTGGTGGAGATAGGAGCCGCAAGCAGCATCCCCTTCATTCTCAGAATCGTATGGGACGAGAGGAATGT
>JAEOUG010000100.1 GCA_016839445.1 Candidatus Thorarchaeota archaeon | reverse complement strand
TATTGAAAGCTTCACCCAGCCGAGAGAACAGCAGCTTCGATGCACCGTTTCCTCCAGGGCTTCCATCATACACGAAAATGATGCCGGAGTCACCCATTGAGACGCCTCCAATCTCACGGTTTCCACCCCCTGTGAGCATGTCGCTGGATTCGATGAGAACATGCTCTAGTGCGTGAAAAGCTCCCCCGTAGAGATCTGCGGGGTCAAGTCGCTTGCCTTCTAAGGGACCGAGATTCCCGCTGAAGTAGTCATTGACAGCCGAAACCGGTTCTGGCGCAGTGAATGCAAACCCACGAGTTGCATAGCTGTAGACAAGAGGAGCACTGAGCTCGTTCCGTTCGACTATTCGCCCGGACCGTGTTTCCTTCTTCACGAAACCGTAGACTGTCTGTGTCATCTCCAAGTTGCAGTAGATGACATCAAGGCCAAGCGCCCTCTTCCTCTCGATTACATCCAGTATCTTCGGCATGGTGTAGTAGAGAGGCTTCGTGTGAATGCTTCGGTCCTCGTATGGCACAACGGTCGCCCTTCCAAGTCCATGTGTGTACTTGAAGTCAATAGAGAGGTAGTTCTTGCCTCCATGAAGATACAGGGCGCCAGGGTGTAGTTCCTGAGCTGCCATTGGCATCGACCTCTGCCCTAGGTTCTTCCGGCCTATCTTTATCTCAACCGTGTCTCCAATCCCTCGAATGCTGTAGTTGCGCCATCCTCTGCGGGCGGCATCGGCATCAACTACCCTGACACTTCCATCATCTTCTACTCTGATCAGGCCCTCGCCTTCAAGGCGCTCGATGATTTTTTGGTGTCGCGAGAAGCCGGAAACCTTCATCTTTCCGCTGAGTGCCGCGGCAAGTAGCTGGTAGTAGCCTACAACCTCATTGTCTGGCTCCATGTAAGCTGCATCAATGTCGGTGAAGTACTTCCCCGGTTCGTGTTTGTAGAAGGAGGATATTGGGTCATTCTCTCGTAGCGCAAGAATCGCGACACTCTCTTGCCCCTTCCGTCCAGCCCTTCCTATTCTCTGAGTCAGTCTGGTTATGGACACTATCATACTCACTACGCTGTTGAGATCGCCAATGTCGATACCGAGTTCTAGAGTCGGAGTAGACACAATGACAGGTATCTCGCCATTTCGGAACCGATCTTCGACATCGCTTCTGTACTTCTTTGAGAGCCCAGCTCGATGGACCATGGACTTCACGCCCAAGTCGCCAAGCAGTATGTTCAGCACTTCGGCCTCAGAGTGAGTGTTTCCAAAGACAAGTGTCTTGAAGTCGCCGCGTTGAAGATGAGATACTTGATCCACAATCATGCTGTACTTGCTTCTGTCACCTGGGTAGTACATTAAGAAGTGAATTGGCCCCCTCTTTGCGGTCGCCGTCTCTATGAGATGAACATCATCATCGAAGAGCATGTCAGCGAATTCCTTCGGATTCGCCACCGTTGCAGATGCCCCAATCTTCTGAAACTCGCCACACTCCATGCCCAGCCTTTTCAGAATGTAGTAGACATTGGATCCCATGGACCCGGTGTAGAGGTGGATCTCATCCAGCACAACGAACTTCACCGTTCGCAGGAGGGGCAGAAGCTGGGACTGGTTCCAGCCCAGATGATAGTGCAGAACATCCGGGTTCGTCAAGAGGATGTCTGGAGGCCTGTCGTAGATCTTTGCCCGAGCATCCTGTGATACGTCGCCATCAAACACAGCCACTGTGAGATTCGCGGTTTGAGCCATTGCTCGCACCTTGTCGTATTGGTCACGAGCGAGCGCTTTCGTTGGATAGACAAGGAGCGCGCGTACGCCCTGTTCCATGAAGGCCTCTTCAAGGGTCAAGAGCAGACTGCGGATGATGGGGAGAATGAATGCCTCTGTCTTGCCCTGCGCTGTAGGCGCCGCGATGACAACATCCTTTCCTTCCGATATGGAATCATAGGCAAGTTCTTGGAAACGATAGAGGTCTTGGATTCCACGGGCCTTGAGGAATTCCTTGAGGCGAACAGGGAGTGCTAGGTCGTCCACCGACGAACCATAATCAGCCTCAGTGGAAGGTAGGAACCTGTAGTTCACGAGGTAGTCACGCCCGCTATTGACAAGACCGCGTAGAGCAGGTGGCAATTCTCCAAGTGACGAGCCACCCTCCGCGATTAGCTGCTCGACAAGGGAGTCAGACTGGACCCTGCGGTCCCCCATCCTGGCCCTGGATGTGGGTTCCCGATCAGACCTCGTGTCGGTCGGTCGACTTCTCGGGCCGGCATATGGAATCTTGCCTCCAGTAAGAGTCCCAGCCTTCACAGCCTTGGAGTATTCATCGTATGCGTCGAAGAGGTCGCTGCTTTTTCCGTCGACCAGAATTTCAGCACCGCACCCTGTGCATCTGACTGTCCAAATGCCTCCGGCCTTCTTGATGTCAAGGCGAGACCCACATTTGGCACAGTGAAGGACAGGCATCGTGTTCCTCTGAAGGCCTCCAGACTGGTCTTATCAAACTTTGGCAGTGGTTACGTTAGGCTTCAACTCTAGAGCACCTACGTCAACCCTGAGACTGCTCCTGAGAGGGCAAAACATTAACTCCGTTAACGCAATCCTTATAACGGTTGTGCAAAAGGCTTGCACAGACGAAACCGCACCCGCGGAGAGTTTGACTATGGTAGAAGACATCAGTTCCCAAGAATTGGACAGTGTCATTGAAGGCAACAAGGTAGTATTCGTGGATTGTCACGCAGTCTGGTGCGGACCATGCAGAACTCTAGGCCCAATACTGGAAGAGATCGACCAGAAGTACTCCGGAAGGGGTCTCAAGGTTGTCAAGATTGACGTTGACCACAACAGAGAATTCAGTGCTAAGAATCAGATTACAGGAGTGCCCAGTGTGCTCGTATTCGCCGACGGCAAGAGGGTCGTCTTTGATGACGGCTATGGTAAGAAGATGGACAAGCTGGTTGGCGTGATGCCACCAGAGGTCTATGAGCAGATTGCTGAGAACCTCCTGGCTGCAGAAGCAGCATAGATGGTAGCGAAGGGGGGCTTTCTCCCCTCCCTGCACCATCACTCTTTCTGAAAACATTCATAGGGCCCCAAGTCAGGGTTCGGTCAGGTGTTACCGCGCATGGTTAGAGACGTGTCCCCTGATGATGTGGCAGCAGAGCTCCAACAGAAGAGGAAAATCCTGTTTGTTGACTGCTGGGCACCTTGGTGCAATCCTTGTCTGGCTCTCGCCCCCGTTCTTGACGAGCTGGACGAGAAGTACTCGCAAGACGAGGATGTTGCCTTTCTGAAGGTGAACACCCAGATTCATACAAGGTACGCCATTGACAACAATATCACAGGAATTCCCTGTGTTCTGATCTTCGTCGACGGAGAGCCGGCAAGGATAGAGATTCCTACAGATGGCTCGGATGACCCGGTCGTAATCGACAGGCTTGTTGGCCTAAGGCCAGCTCAACACTACGAGTTCGTCATCAACCAAGTTCTCGGGAGCAACCAGGACTAAGCCCCATCATGTTTTATTAGAAATGTAGGACATGCTTGACAGGCAGGAGGATGAATCTATGCCAATACTTCCTTTCGGAGATAAGAGCCCAAAGGTAGACCCAAAGGCCTACATCAGCCCGCAGGCAACACTTGTGGGAGACGTTGAGGTTGGTCCAAAGGTGAGCGTTTGGCCGGGTGCAGTAGTGAGAGGAGATTTCGCCTCGGTCAGGATTGGAGAAGGAAGCTGTGTCATGGATAGCGCAGTTGTCCACGCGCACAGTGAGGAGAATCCGACAATCATCGGGAACAACACAATCATTGGGACTGCCGCTGTAGTCCACGGGGTCTATGTCGGCGACAATGCAAACATTGGAGACGGCTGCGTTGTCTTCGATGGAGCGACACTTGGTGAAGGAGTAATGCTTGCGCCAGGAAGCATAGTACCAGCCAACGTGGTTATCCCGCCGAGAAGCCTCAACTCAGGAGCACCTGCAGCGCAAATCAGGGAGCTATCCCGAGAAGAGGTTGAGAAGCACTCTGCCAAGGCCGCAGCAATCGCCTTGGTGTTTCAGAAACTGAAACTCTGGCAGAATACAACGTAGAGTCCTACAGGGTCTCCCTTGAGAGGGAGCCAAGACCCTTAATACCATGCTCAGTGATGACAACAGCATCTGCCACCTTTGCACACCCAGTCTCAGGAATATACAGGGTAGGATGGAGAGTCAATACCATTCCTTCACGCAGGGCATACTGACTATCTAGGGAGAGGTACGGAGGCTCTCGAAGATCAAGACCGATCGAGCTGCCCATGGGCTGGACCAACGAACCCGGTGGAACTCGCTTGCCAATCTTCTTGATCACATTGGCTGCGACATCAGACAGCTGCGCATCAGGCTTCAGGTTCTTCTCAATGAGGCTTCTTATCCTCAGAACTGAATCGAACATCTTCTTCTGGCGCTCCGTAGGCTTCCCCATATGGATCGTTCGGGTCACCTCTGCGAAGTAGCCATTCTGACTGACCGTAATATCGAGCACGGCAAGATCTTCAGCACCTATGCGTTTTGGCCCAGGTTGAGCAAAAGGACGTCTAGCATGTCCGCCAGTTAGGACAGCAGCCCTAATCCCTCGGAGTTGACCGCCGGCTCCTCTCATAGCCGACTCTATCTGGAGGGAGGCCTCTTCCTCAGACTTCCCTGCCGCCACAATCTCAAGTGCGGTCCTCACTCCAATCTCGGCGATGTTCACTGCTTGACGGATTGCATCGATTTCTGCAGCGTCCTTGAAGTGCCTCAGCCTCCAGAGAGACTGAGTGAAGTCCTTGAACCCGGCCTGTGGAAGCAGTGTCTTCAGGCGGTCAAATCCGCGGACAGAGATCCAGTCATGCTGGATACCAATCATTCCTCTCTCAAGACCGGCATGTTTGAGAACACCAACGAGCTGTTCCCAGAATGCAGTGCCCTGAGCGCGGAACCAGCCCTCCTCTGCCTCTAGCGTGAACTCGGATAGCCTGCCCATTATAGATTCTGAGGGAATCTCCTCAGCCTGCATATCCGATATTATGAGATGAGGTGGAGAATCTTGAGCAAGAACACATCCAATCGGAACATTGCTGGCTCTCGAGTGATATCCTGTCAGATACTGGACATCCTGTCGTCTTGTGACAACAATCGCATCTACCTGCTCTCTCGCCATGGACCTATGCACACGATCAAGACGTTGCGGTGTGAACTGCATGTTGTCGGCATCTCACCTTGTTATGTCAGGGCAGTATCCTGTCCAAATACGCAACTGCCGAACTTCCAATGACATTTAAGCATCGCGTCGACGGCGTTTGGAGAACGAGTGGCGGGACCGCCCGGATTCGAACCGGGGATTACCAACTCCGCAGGCTGGTGCCTTATCCAGGCTAGACTACGGCCCCATTCGTGGGGTCTTGGCTCGACTTATAGAGTCTTCGCTGTGAAGCTACGATCTGTTGTCCTCTAAGGATAGTCCTGACACCAATCTGCGCTATGCGAGTGAGACTTGGAGGGGAGTAACTACAGCTCGCCCGCGACGCTTTGTGACACGCAGTGTGTGCTCAGAGGTCTGTAGAATGAAACTCTCACCCTCATCGAGGTTGACTAGAACTGACTTTCCCATTGGGCCATTCAGATACTTCTCAAAGCGTGCTACAACCTTTTCAATGGGGGTCTCGAGGCTACGCGTCTGCATCTGTATACCTCACATCACCCCTCTTCCCTGTCTGTGGCTTATAAAGTCCAAGAAACTAGTGGACGCAAAGAGTGGCGGGACCGCCCGGATTTGAACCGGGGATAACCAACTCCGGAGGCTGGTGCCTTATCCAGGCTAGACTACGGCCCCACTACTCCGACCTTCCTCAATTCTATAAACTTTCGCCAAGGAGCTAGGGTTCGGTCAGATCAAGCCACCAGGCACTCCTCTTCCCCTTCCAGATTCCCTTTCTGTATCTGAGAATAGGCCGCCCCAACACCTTTGCGGACCTTGAGTTGATCCTGTCTATTCTGTCAAGTATGGCACGCCGCTTCGTGTCGTCACCGACAAGTGCACCTGCAATCTCCGGGGTTGTTGCGCCCTCCATCCTCGCGAAGAATGCTACCAGTTCCCGGTCCATGTCATCCAGGCAAATCTGATCCCTCACCACGTCGGGAATTTGCTCGAAGAAGACGGATGCAGACTGCACGTCCTCGAGCCGGGTAACACGCTTCTTGAGTTCGTCCAATTCCTTGATGGCATCGAGAAGAAGCGGCGGCAGGTCTTGGTCAAGCTGTGACAGGACTGCGTTTCGAATGAAGTCCTGGCGGCCTCTTTCACCGACCAATCTATCGATACGCTCAAGGGTCTCTTCTTCTAGTCGGAGACGGATGTTCACCATCTTGTCTCGTTCTCCCGGACTCATTGGCACAATCGCTCCTCAGCCAATGACATCTCCCGACACAGTTATAAAACGACCGAGGAGTGGTCGCAGAGAACACCGCGGTGATTCCATATGGTGAACAAGGAGAAGGCTCTCAAGCGCGAACTGACTCGGCTCAGGAAGGCTCAGAACCCTGAGCAGATTGACTTCAGGAGAATCAGGAAGCAGAGGACAGCTCGAACCCAGTACAAGAAGCTGAGTAAGAGAGTCGCGCCATCACGTCCGGAGAAGCTCGAGAAGGAGAAGAAGGTGAGCAAGCCTTCGGACGAGAAGGAGAAGAAGAAGCCCAAGAAGGAGAAGAAGCCCGAGCTTGAGGTCGTTGAGGATGCTGAACCTGAGATTGAAGAGATTGGTGACGACCTAGAAGACCTCTACTCCTATGACGAAGACCTCAGCGATGAGGACGTCGATGAAGACTCTGACTAGTCTTGGGAAAAGGATAAGACTGACAAACCGCAGAGGTTTGCCCGGACTCGCTGTCTGATACCATCACTAACAGAGGAGAGAGAGGAAGGATGACTACTCTACTTGAAGTCACGAAGCGCCTCCAGGAGCTCTCGCCGATTGAGAGCACGATTCAGGGCCTAGAGCCAAGAGTGGAAATTGGGCCACAGACGCCATCGGAGCAATCGGGAACCACCATCAAAAGGATCCTCGTCACTGCCTATGCTTCCGCGAGAGCCGTGACCAAGGCGTCACAGGACAAATCTAACCTACTTGTCACATACCGTCCCATCTTCCCTTTCGCGGTGGATCGGCTTTCGGGTCTAGACCTCGTTCGAGTGAGGCTTCTCGCCAAGAACTACATCTCCTCCTATGTTGTAGGGTCGGGGTGGCTCTCAACAAGGGATGGACTGAATGATGCTCTTGTTGAAGCGCTTGGACTCAAGAAGACGGGTGACTTCGAAACGGAGAGTGACCATGGGGAGTGGACACCAGTAGGTCGGATCTGTCTTCCTCCAAGCGTGAAGAATCAATCGGGCTTCGCCAACTACCTTGCAGGAAGGATGAGCCTTCCATCAGTGCTCTTCGTGGGAGATCTCGATGAGGACGTAAACGAGACCCTCGTTGTCGGAGGTTCCCACCTTGACATGCCGGAGATTATCAGGGCAAAGCGAGAAGGTATCTCCACACTGGTCACTGGAGAGCTTGCTCCAGAGATTCGACTACTGGCATGTGAGGAGGGCGTCAACACCTTTGAATTGGGTGCATTTGTCACAGAAGACCCGGGCATGAAGAGACTCAGAGACGTACTGAGCCTGGAGTTTCCAGATCTGACAATTGACTTCTTGGAGTCAGGACTCCTTACACAGACCTTGAAGCCCTACAAGGACAGCATGGCTTAGCTGCGCTGGCCAAGCGGCATCCTGATCATGACTACATTCTTGTCCCTTGGCACACCCACGTGCTGCGCCACTGGGTTGCACTTCGTTCGAAGAATGTGAACGACTGGACAAGTCGGATCAAATTCTGTCATAGCCTCGAAGTTGCCCATTCCCTTGGCTACAATGAGCTGTGCAGACTTGAAGACCTTGACGAATGAAGGGGAGTTGCGCTCTAGGTTCACACCGATTGCAGGTGCGCCAGTATCGATTACCTCATCTGAGCACTCATGAAGCCCCACTTCCTCAGCGTCAGCCATTGTCGCATCATTAAGGATTGGGCCTCCCTTTACCACTGCCACTACTCTGGGCCCCAGACGTCGTATCTCCCTGATGAGAATCATGTCCAAGACTACTTCACCGGCGTTGTCCATGAGATAAAGAACCTCCTCAACGTCCCCTAGGAGGTTCCTGAAGGTGTCAACTTGATCGAGAGCCAGATCAGACTCGACGTTATCGAGAATCCTCCGGAGTTCATCTAGGCTGAATTCTCTGCCAGACACATCGAACTCTATGGCGTTCGCTGCAGCTGCAACGAGAGCTGCTGTACGGAAACGCTCCTCGGGAGTGCGCTTCTCATCCACCAGCTGCTGGAGCTCTGGCAGGATGCCGAGAGCCATCTGGTTGGACATTGTCTTGAGTGACGCATAGGGGTCCTTTCCGGTCATCTTCTGAACCAGAAGGTCCCTGTCAGTGCCGATGTGACTTGGCACTGACTCGCTAGTGAATCTCTCACCCAGGAAGGCAGTCATCGCTTGGATGGTCTTCATCTGAAGTTCGGGGTCATCTGTTGCCAGCTTGACCTGATTCACTGCTCGTTCAAGAAGACAGTGAGCGCACTCAAGAGTCACCTTCAAGTCTATCGCCGCTCTCCGGCAAACTCGAGGAACTCAAAAAGGCTACGAATCCTGCTATTTTGCTATTGGGGTGATCAGGTCCACAAGGACATCTTCTGGCTTGTTGGACTTGGCGACAGCCGACGCCAGAAGGACTCCCTGAGCTCCCAGCTTGATGGCGGAGGCAACATCATCGCCTGTACCGATACCTGCACCGCACAGAATGATGACATCCTTGTTCACTGCACGAATCATATCAACGGTGCCACTGATCACTTCCGGCTTCGCCTGAGAGACCGAGATTCCAGATCCAATCAGCTCAGGGGGCTCCACTGCTACAGCAGTCGGATGCACGGATGCTGCTGCTACGCTCACAGCAGGGTTGTTGGTGCAGACTACGGTGTGAAGATTCAGTTTGTTGGCCTTCTCCACTGATGACTCTATGTCTGCGAGAAGCATCCTCTTCTCAGAATGGTTGAGCAGGGTTCCTGCGCAGCCTGCCTCCACGAGGGTCTCGCCAAGAACATGGCCAGTGAATCGGCCAGGCTCACCAGGATCCATATGTTGAGAGAAGACTGGTATCTCTACCGCCTTGGCCACTCTGTAGATGTCCGGAATCTGAGGGGCGACTATGATCTCTACATCGTACTTGTTTGACACCCTCTCACACGTCTGGGCCAGAAGCACAGCCTTCTCCCCTGTTGCCTGAGGATAGGTCTTGAGATTGAGTATAACAACCGGTGTTTCAATACTAGCCAAGCTAATCCCACCTGAGATACTGGCTTGGACCGAGGTGAGATTATAACTCTTGCTGGAAGCCGCCTGATGTGCAGACTAGCGAGCTGCGCCCACAAGAAGCTTCATGATGGGCACGCGAGCGTACCCGCGTCGATTCAGGTCTGTCATAGGTTTGCGGACTTCGATCTTCACGAACTTACCCGCCTCGGCCTTCTTGTAGTAATTCAGGAACAACGATGAGAACTCAGAGAAGGTCGACGCAGAGAGCAGGTCAGGTACCAGTTCGTTGGCAATCCTGACGTGCGCATCGTGGTCTGTCGCAGAGCCACTCTTCAATTGTACTTCACCGAGCTGAGCCTTGCTGATCGAGAATCTCTCACCCATAGCCATGAACTCGAGCACGAACTCGTCTGTGCCCTCCAATCCAGCGCCGGTCTTCTCATGACCAAACAGGTAGATCAGTCTGTCCTGGATTGTGTTGTGATAGGGGAGTGTATCGCCGCGTCCTTCAGAAGGTGCTTCAGCCGCTGCCTCAGATGAGTCCTCGGCGGGTGCTTCAACCTCAGCAGGCGCCTCAACTGCGGCGGGCGCTTCTGTCTTAGGTGCAGCTGGTTCTTCGGCGGTCTCTTCCTCTTCTTCGTCTTTTCCCATGATACGTCGAATGAATCGTGACATTTTCAGAGTCGCTCCTAGAGAGATGAGCACTGGCTCCGTGGGTCGGATTCTGCAGTACTATCTGGCTCAGCCCATGAGGACACTAGAATGTAGAAAAAGATAGCTCAGTTGTATCTACTACGGAGAGGGTTTGGGGGGTGGGAGAGGAGTCTCCATAGCAAGATTCTGAAGATGTGCAACAAGGGGAACACCGCCACCAATCTTCCGTTCGCCCCAGAGTTCGTCCACCAAGAGATCGCGAATAGCGATACGGATGACTTCCGATCTGTTGGGATACTTGTTCTGTTCAATGAGTTCCTCGACGCCCTTCAGGTATTCATCCGGAACGCATATCGTGACTACTCTCATTCTGCACCGGTTCGTTGTACACTACATGGCATAATGAAACAGTGTCTGATTCAGGTGCGTATCAGGATAATACTAGGTCGGGGAGAAGTCTCAAGGTTGGAGTACAATCTTGCCGAACTGGCCACCGCGTTCCAGAAGCTCGTGTGCCTCCCGTGCCTCAGATAGTGGGTATGTTCGATCTATGATTGGCTTCACTCTGCCATCCCAGACCAGCTTGAGTGCCTCTCTCAGTTCAGACCTGCTTGCCATTGTGGAGCCTAGTATCTCGAGCTGATTCCAGAAGACGAGGTTGACATTCGTTTCTGCCTTGGGGCCCGAGGTTGCCCCGCAGGTGACTAACCTACCTCCCTTTCGCAGGCTCTTCAGGCTCCGGTCCCAAGTCGCAGCTCCGACCGAATCGACAACAACATCTACTCCTCGTCCTCCGGTCTCCTTCCGGATGGCCTTATGGTAATCTGGCGTCGCATCATGGTTCAGAGTGATGTCAGCTCCTAGATCCCTCGCCTTCTCTAGCTTCTGGTCAGATGAACTCGTAACAAGAACCCTAGCTCCGACAGCCTTCGCAATCTGGAGAGCAGCCACAGCGACTCCGCCGCCTATGCCGATAATCAGGACATCCTCTCCCTTCCGTATCTTCGCCTTAGACATCAACATACGCCACGCAGTCATGAGCGTCAGTGGTATTGCCGCCGCATGTGCGAAGTCCAGCCGACTCTCATTCGGTATCTTGATGATGTTTGCGTAATCAACAGAGAGGTTCTCAGCATAGCCACCTCGATGGTGTTCTCCTAGAATCCCGTAGGAAGGACACAAAGACTCCTCACCCATCTTGCAGAACTCGCACGTTCCGCACGATAGACCAGGATCAACAATGACTCTATCCCCGACCCGTATGTCTTCGGGCACCTTGTCACCGATTCTCGACACGATGCCAGCGATGTCACTGCCCAGGATGTGTGGCATCTCTAGATGCAATCCCGGGATCCCACTCCTTACAAAGAGGTCTAGGTGGTTGAGAGCAACAGCTTTCACCTCAACGAGAACATCTCTAGCATTCACCTCAGGGGTGGGGATGTCTTCGTACGAGAGAACCTCTGGACCCCCGTGCTCATGGAATACAGTAGCCTTCACTCAATGGACCTCCTGAATGCAGTCACATGCCGAGCTTCCGACATAAAGCCTGTGATGCAGGACTTGCTGAAGCTAGGACAGACTTAAGACAGATTTCATGCCTGAGCACTCATCACCACAAGCAGGTGTCAATCATGAGTAAGGCCAAAGCCGGCAAGGTCCGAGCAAGTCACATTCTTGTTGAGAAGCATAGCAAAGCTCTCGAAGTGATCAGGAAGATCCAAGAGGGAGAGGATTTCGGCAAAGCGGCGGGGGCGTATAGCAGCTGCCCCTCAAAGAAGAGGGGAGGTGACCTAGGGTACTTCGGGAAAGGCGAGATGGTCGCCGAGTTCGAGAGAGCCGCGTTCTCTCTGAGCGTTGGCGCCATGACAAATGAGCCCGTCAAGACGAAGTTCGGATATCACGTCATAAAGCGCACCGGCTAGTCTGAAACAAAGAGATGAGGAGCGGGACCATGTCCCGCTTCAAGTGCTACTCAGCTGAGTCTGAGTGGTCTTTTGATTTGCCCTTAGGCACAATCTCTTCCTCGATGAATCTGCTCTTGCAGCGAGTCAGTACCTTCGGTAGAGTTGTGTACTCCATCTGATCATCAGACAATCTGTGAGGCTGGAATGGACCATGCCTCCTAAGGTAGTCGGCGACCTCCATCCCTCTCTGTCTGCTAATGTCAAATGCAACGTCGTCGAATAGATCCACAGGCCCCACAAGCTTGCCATTTGAGACCTGGAAGCCCAGAGCCACTACTCTGGGAGGACCGTCGAAACGAGTGCATCTGGAGTCTTTCAGAGAAACTGGAAGTAGTGGACCTGCATGAGAGCCTCTCATCCAGCCTGATACGAGATGAGGAGTGGTGAAGGCCTCAAGGACCTCTCCCATGGCGGGTAGTCCTGAGTGCGCCCTGACAATAGCTACAGGGTCGTCTTTGCCGACGTACTTGCCTGCTACTGCGTGCAGCTTATCTGTGCTCACAGAAGCAGTAATCATCCCATCGTTTCTGTATACCTTCTTGATTGTGTATTTTCCAGTGCTACCAAGGAGCGCAAGAACATCATAGGATTCCTCTGGGCACTTCATCTCGATGAAGCAAGGAACGTCCTTCATAATGTCTTGAATGACGAATCGGAAGCCGTCGTGAAGATTCGGATCAATCACGAGTCCTGCAGTATTGAAGGGATCTGCGTAGACTTTGTAGAGCGGGAGATTGAACGCACCGGGCTCGGTCTTGTCAGCCATGAATACGGCGATTGGCTCTGACCTTCTCTCCTCGAAGGTCATCTCTGCGGAGCCAGGACCCATGCCCTTCACGTTGCCACTGAAGGTGTCCGCCAACATGTCCTGTCCTGCCGCGTAGATCTTCTTCTCGCGAGCAAGCTCAGTGCCCTTCATGAAGGTCTCCCATGCAAGGCGGTGAACTTCCTCGTTGTTCTCCCCCTTGTTGTGTGTCATGATGAATTCAAGATCATCACCAGCATTGGTGACATGGAAGTCTTGAATGATCTTCTTTTCCACAGCGGCCTTCAGTTCTTTCCTTGCGAGCTCGAACAAGAAGTCAGGCACAATCACATGACCTGCAAGGGAACCGATGTCGGCCTTGATAACGCTGATAGTGGTTTCAACCATTTGAAACGCGCTCCGTTCTAATTCTCAAACTCTGGTCTCCGGAAACCCGGCTTCCACTGCATTCCCGAACTATTCTCTGCGTATATAATAGTTGTGACCCACACACTGCTAGCCCATTAGCGCCCTAAGCTTCCTGGTGATGGCCAGAGCATCATCCCACTCTCTCTGCCAGATGTTCCTGCCAAAGATGAGGCCTGTAGCTCCAGCGTCGATGCACGCCTTTGCCCTAAGGAGCAGATCTTCTTCGCTCGTCTTGCTGCCACCAGAGAACAGAACTAGGGTTTTCCCGGCGGTCTTCACTACTTTCTTGACACGCTCCTCAAGACTGAGGTCCAACCCGTCATAGGGACTGGGTTGCTTGGACCCTGACTTCGGGTGCACTTCTGGGATATTCAGTTTCACAACGTCAGCGCCGAGTTCGTCAGCGACCCTCGCCGCGTAATCAATGGCGTAGAGGGAGTCCCTTCCTCCCTTCTTGTCAATGTCCTCCCCACGAGGGTATGCCCACATGATGATCGGCATGCCGAAGCGTTCCGCGTCTTCCTTCAGTTTCCTGAACTGCGTGAAGTCCATGACTTGATTCGGACTTCCTACGTAGAGTGTGTAGCCTACGGCATCCGCCCCGATTCGCACAGCATCTTCGACAGAGCCTGTCATCGGTGACACTGGTTTCGAGGCGTCTGGGATCCGTGTCTTGCCGTTGATCTTCAGCACAATCGGTATCTTCCCAGCGTATTTTGGGGCATACTTCTCAGCGAGACCAAGATGGAGGGCTATACCTGAATATCCGCCTTCAATGGCTAGGCGGAACTGGTATTCCGGATTACCGCATTCGTCGTGTGCGAAGAAATCGACAGGACCGTGCTCAAGGCCCTGATCAATAGGGAGAATCATCATCTTGCCGTTGCCTGGACCATGTTCATAGAGGAGCCTGTGCAAACGTACGCGCTTCCCCAGGCTGAGATGCTGAAGGTTATCTAGGACACTCATGTATACTACCTCGTCTGCTCCCTCAGGGTTGTCGCCTTCTTCCTATATGCTTAGCGCAGTGCCCGTCGAAAGGAACAAATCAGGCCGTGCTTGTCCTATCGTGTTGATTCCCATGAAGGACAGGAAGGTTTCTGCCAAGCGGCCAGTCACACAGGACAGGAAGCAGTATCATCTGGAGGTCAAGCCAGGCGATGTCGCAAAGACAGTCTTGATTCCAGGAGACCCCCAGCGCGTGGAGAGGATAAGCTCCTTGTGGGATTCCTCTCGTGAAGTGGCGGTTCACCGGCAGTTTGTCACTCACACGGGGGAGTATAAGGGAAAACCCATCTCTGCTTGCTCTACTGGAATCGGTGGTCCTGGGACAGCCATAGTAATCGAGGAGCTGGCCAACGTAGGAGTGGATTCATTCCTTCGAGTGGGCTCATGTGCTACGCTCAAAGAGGATATTGAGATAGGCGACCTCATTATCTCAACTGCGGCGGTACGACTGGATGGCACAAGTAGGCAGTACGTGCGACCCGAGTATCCTGCAGCAGCGGACCACGAAGCGGTGCTTGCATTGATTGAGGCTGCCGATACACTGGGATTGACCTACCACCTTGGTATCTCTGCGTCAACAGACTCCTTCTATCTCGGGCAGTCAAGACCAGGGTTCCGTGATTACACTCAGAGCTTCAGCAGAACCCTGATCGAGGACCTTACAAGAGCAAATGTCGCCAACTTCGAGATGGAGGCAGCGACCCTCTTCACTCTAGGGAACATCTACGGCTTCAGAACTGGGGCGGTCTGCGCAGTATATGCAAACAGAGTCAGAGACGAGTTTGCCGTCAAGGGAGAGATGGACGTAATCCGGTGCGGAAACGAAGCAGTCAGAATCCTCGCCGAGCTTGATGAAGAAAAAGCCAAAAGAAAGAAGACATACTGGTACCGAGGCCTCTAGCTACTGCTTACCCTTGCCGATGTAGTAGTAGTCGCCAGATGCCTTCTGTTGCGTGTCGAGTTGACTGCCTTCCTTGTTGACCCTTGGTCTGCCTGTCTGCGGGTCGCGCCTGAATGTCACTCCCATCTCTTTCAGGAATGTGTTCATGCCATTCCGAAGTGTCCTTACTGAAGATGCGACGCCGCTCTTCCCGGGATTGCCTTTGAACACCACTAGGCTGTCGCTGAGATAGTCGGCCATCAATATGGAGTGCTCCACCACAAAGGCGGTCTTCATGCCGTTCCTTATGGTCCTCCTGATTGCGTGCGAGCTAGCAAGCCTTTGCTCGATGTCCAGAAAGGCCGATGGCTCGTCCAGCAGGTAGATGTCAGCCTCGCGGACAAGGCAGGCCGCTATAGCCGCGCGCTGAAGCTCTCCGCCACTGAGATCTTGGACATTGTGATCGAGAAGATGCTCTAGGCCTAGGCGCTTCAGGACAGAGGTGCGGAAGTCAGGGGAGTCAATTGTGCTCCCGCCAGCTGACCTGAGGTACATTCGGACATTGCCATCGAAGTCTGAAGGGATGTATTGAGGCTTGTAGCTTATCTTGAGATCCAGCCCGCTGACGGTCTTCTTCGGGGCCTCCCCCTCATCAGGCTCAATCTCACCGGCCAGCATTCTGACGAAGGTCGTCTTCCCGATTCCGTTTGCTCCCAGAATGCCAACAATCTGGCCCTTCGAGACCCTGCCTCCATCTACCTTCAGAGTGAAGTCTTCGAAGTTCTTCGTCATGTTCCCGTACTCTACGAGGGTCTCTCCGGCGGAGAAGACCTCATCCTCTGCAGTCATCCCCTTGAAGGAGATGGAAGTATCACGGAACCTCATGTTCTCGTCAGGGATGTATCCATCAAGAAAGATGTTGACGCCCACTCGCGTTCCATGTGGATGAGACACAATACCATAGACACCGGGGTCTCCATAGAACATGCAGACGAGATCGGAAACGTAGTCAAGAATAGAGAGGTCGTGCTCGACCACCACCACTGTCTTGCCCTGTTCCGAAAGCTGTCGTATCGCCCTCGCCATTCTCAGGCGTTCCCTGACGTCAAGGTAGGCAGTGGGTTCATCGAAGAAGTAGAAGTCGCCTTCACGAACAATGGCTGCAGTAATAGCCACGCGCTGTAGCTCTCCGCCGCTCAGGAACTTGATGGGGCGGTCCCATATCTCGGTCAGGCCCATATCGTGCTTCAGTTCCTTGAGGCGTCCCGAGGAGTCTGAAGACTCCAACAGGTCGCTAATCGGCTTGTCTGCAAGGGACTTCACCTTGGGAAGGTCAGTGATGTTCTGTGGCTTGTGAATGGGCACGATGTCACCGCTCTGAACCTTCTCAAAGAAGGGCTGAAGCTCGGAGCCGCGATACTCCCTGATGATCTCATCCCACTCTGGAGGGTTGTCGAACCGACCCAGATTGGGCTTCAGTTCCCCTGCGAGGACGCGGATGGCCGTCGTCTTTCCGACACCATTCGGCCCAATGAGACCTAGCACTTGGCCATCCTTGGGTATAGGCAATCTGAACAGCTTGAAGCCATTGACGCTGAACCTGTGACTGGTGTCGCTCTCCAATTCCTCAGGTAGGTTGACGATGCTGATGACCCCGTAGGGGCATTTCTTGACACAGATTGCTTCTCCAGAACAGAGCGCTTCGACGATGACTGGTGGCTTGTCGGGGCCTTCCGGAAACACCACTGTTTCATCCCCGGTTCTGACCCGGGGACAGAACCTTCTGCACTCGTGGGTGCAGTCCTTTGGCCTGCATCTGTATTGGTCAACAATGGCGATTCGCATCTTGTCCGTCGACACCTCAGGAAAAACTAGGCGGGGATGCTTGAGGATACTATTTAGCGCTTTGGCTCAGTGATGTTTCCAAAGGCTTTTGTGCAATCTGACTGAATCAGAGGGTGGAAAGAGCGATGAACATAGTCGAGAGATTCCTCAATCTGTTCAACAGGCGTCGACAGCTGATGCTGGGAGCTATGGCACAGCCAACCAATCTCATGGATTATATCAACAAGGCTCGTGGCCGCGCATTTCAGCGAATCACTGGGAAGAGCCTTCCAGTGAGTGCGCCGTCTATCCAGACCGAGGAATCACAAGATCTGAAGAAGAACCTCTCTCCCTCCCGCCGCCTCTCTAGGAGAAGTGACTAGCGCTCACCATAGCCTAGGCCACGGGCAATTCTGATGTAGTTCTTGCCCACAACGCCTGAAGACACCCCAGCAGCCCTTCCTATCACTGCTTGACTCAAACGTTTCCTGGCCAGAATACACGAAACATAGACAATACCTGCTGCCTGTCCTTCTGGCCCCGTTGCTGTGAGAAGGCCGGCTTCAGCGGACGCCTCCAGTAGCTTCATTGACTCTCCCTTCACAGACTCATCGCACTTGAGAGTCGCCAGGATTGTCAAGATGTTCCTTGACACAGTGTCTCGCGCCTTTTCTATTTCCATTCTTGGAGATGACATGAGCAGAGAAGGTCGCAACTTACTATAATAACATGCGAAAATCGTAGAGAGTGTACAACAAACGGTATATAGCGGTCAGCGGCCAATGCGGAGCATCGGGATGATGATGACAGCAGGGATGGAGAGCGACTCATCATCGTGATGACCCAATAAACCGCAATCTGACCGATTCATTCTGATAGGATACGAAGGATACGCTGAATCTTGACCCCGTTCATCTGCAACCATGACGGCTCCTGCGATGATGTTAGACTCTGCTGCGCAGAGACCGAAATGACCCTGACGAGAGAAGATGCAGAGCGCATTGACTCATTGGGATACTCCCGAAGTGAGTACCTTGTGCGGGAGGAGGATGGGTTCTGTGAGCTGAGGAACGTGGATGGATTCTGCTATTTCTATGACACTGAATCCAAACTTTGCAGGATATACGAGCATCGTCCAGAGGGGTGCAGATACTACCCAATCGTCTATCACGCCAAGAAGAGAAAATGCGTGACTGATGGGGACTGCCCTTCAAGAAGCACGGTGAGTAGAGACGAGATTAGAGGCGTCTGTCACAGGGTCAGAAGACTCATAGAGAAACTACAACAGGAGGCTGCAACTCGTGAAGGACCGTGCTGACCTGCATCTTCACTCTAACGTCTCTGATGGCCTCGAATCTCCGGAAAGGCTCGTAAAGCGCGCAGCGGGGATGGGGCTGGGAGGGATAGCCCTTACCGATCATGATGTCCTCGACGGGAATGAGGAATTCCTCAGCTGCGATGCGCCAGAACCACTCCAGCGAGTGCCAGGAGTTGAGATCAGCACCGAATACAGAGGACTTGAGATTCATCTCTTAGGCTATTTCGTCAGCTGGGGGCCCTCCTCACTCAGAAACCGTCTGCGTGGAGTGGGGAAGATACGGAGGGAGAGATTCCCAAGAATGGTCAGAAGACTGAACACCATGGGAATCGAAATCGCAGAATCCGACATTGACGAAGAACTGCGGGGTGTGAAGTCGCCCGGAAGACCTCATCTGGCCAGAATCCTAGTGGACAAGGGTGTTGTTGAAGATACGCAAGAGGCGTTTGATAGATTCCTTGCCAGAGGAAGACCTGCCTACGTTCCCAAGGAGAGGATTGACACGGTGGAGGCGATACGTCTCCTCATGGATATGGCAGCGGTCCCGGTAATAGCCCACCCCCTCATGATCGCGGAGGCGGATCACTTCGAGCTCCTCTCAGGTCTCCGTGCTCACGGACTTGAGGGGGTCGAGGTGGAATACGACTATGGTAATGTGGCTACACATGGATCACTTGAATCGCTGCGCTCCGCAGCAGAGAAGCTAGGACTTATCGAGACTGGGGGCAGTGACTATCATGGAGACCCATCACATGCTCAAATGGGAGAGGTAACGGTTCCTGCGCAGAGAATCGACCTCCTCCGGAAGGTGCACGAGAGGCTGAGAAAACCATGAGGGCAGGAGAGGAAAGAGCTGAGAGTGATTGATGCACACGTCCACACATGGACTAGAAACATGATTGCCGAGTCAGACCTTGAGGCACGGAGAATCGCTGCGGAGCGAGCTGGAGTAGAGCCAAGACTTGACTCTCCCATAGGTGCCCTCGAAGCGGCCATGGACGATAGTGGAGTAGAACGTGCCGTCATTCTGCCTATAGACAGCGGCCTCAACCAGGACATGCCTCTGAGCTTGATAGAGAAGACTGACTGGCACGCTGACGAAGTGTCAGAGAAGTCGAAGCTGATTACGTTCGTGGGTCTGGACCCGAGGAGGGGCGAAGAAGGACTGAGAGAACTTGAGCGTGCCATAACAAAGAAGGGGTGCAGTGGATGGAAGATATACCCGCCCAATGGATTCTATCCTGACAGCGATGAGTTCTACCCATTCTATCAGCTATGTGTCGACCTCGAGGTGCCCGTTGTCGTTCACACCGGATTCACCTCGCGATTCAAGCATGTCAAATACGCCAAGCCAGTATACATGGACAAGGTGGCTG
Organism: Candidatus Thorarchaeota archaeon; assembly: GCA_016839445.1. Lineage (GTDB taxonomy): Archaea > Asgardarchaeota > Thorarchaeia > Thorarchaeales > Thorarchaeaceae > SMTZ1-45. The sequence continues at coordinate 42,848 of JAEOUG010000100.1, read as the reverse complement.
CCGACTTCCCTGCCTTGAAGATTGTACTGGCACATGTGGGAACACCTTGGCACGAGGAAGCTATCATGGTTGCCTCGAAGAACCCTAACGTTTCAGTGGACGTGTCCGGTTGGCAGCACTTCGCAGCATCAGCCACTTCGAGGGTCTACGAGATGATTGCAGAAGCCAAGCTCTGGAAGGTCTTCCCAAACAGGATGATCTTCGGGAGTGATTATCCGCTCTTCGAACACGCAATGCCACTGAAGAGATGGGTACACTTCTTCTCCAACCTGAGATTGCCGGAGCGTCTGATTGCAGAGGGCTATCGACAGGTGACTGATGAGGAGATTGAAGCAGTCATGTGGAAAAATGCGGCAAGGTTGTACTTCGGTGAGAGAGAATGAACCGTTTCGTGGTCGATGCTATGTTGGGCAGGCTAGCCACTTGGCTACGTCTTGTTGGGTGTGATACGTACTACTCACCAAAGACAGACGATGACGATTTGCTTAGAATAGCTCGTGACGACAGCCGAGTGCTTCTCACTGCCGATGAGGAGCTGAGCAGAAGGGCGGCAGATGATGGGACTGAGTGCATGCTCGTGCGCGGAACCGTTGACGAGCGTGTTGCCTCGGTCTTCATGAGGTTCGGTATAGAGGCCGTGGCGGATCCTGCTCTATCAAGATGCACGAAGTGCAATGGTGCATTAGTCCACATCTTTGCCGATGAGAAGGATAGGATCAAGGGCCTTGTCTTCGACCAGACCTTCAATCACTATGACGAGTTCTGGCTCTGTGAGTATTGCAGTAGTGTCTTCTTCAGAGGAGGCCAATGGAAGAACATCGAGAAATACATGGCACGTATTGCAGACCTAATGACGTAGGATTTGGGGCAACTACTCCTCAAGGACCTCGACGTGGTATTCGGTAGGGAGGCAATCCCTTATCGTGCGTGTCAGATGACAGTACTCCTTCATCAGCTCCACGCAGCGTTCGCCCACCTCTTTCTCGTCCTCCCCTACTATCACTCTTCCATCAATCTTGAGGCCTATGATCTTGTACCCAGTCCCATCGAACTCGGCAGTAGCAACACCCCTCAGCTCAAAGCTCTTGACAACCATCTCGAAGCGACGCTGGAAATCCATGAATGTGTTGTTCAGACACCCGAGGACAGCACCAACAAACATCTCGTCAGGGCAAATGCCCTCGCCATTACCTCCGAAGCTCTTCGGTGTATCAAAGACAATCTTGCGATCTTCGCTCGTGGTCACTTGTCCACCCGTCTTCCCGTCCCACTTGCTTGATGCGTGGTACTCCAGTCGCTCCGGATATCTTGACTTGACTCGCATAGTCTCACGGCCATCGTTCGAACGCCTCAGCGGCACATTAAGGATTGCGGTCAGTAACCCATTTATGCAGACCAAGCGGACACCTGATGAGATTCCAATGACTCGCAGAATGAAAGCCGCGATGTATTACGGAGTAGGCGACGTCAAATACGAGGAGACAGACATTCCAGAGATAGGCCCTGGGGAACTCCTCGTAAAGGTGGGAACCGCACTCACATGTGGAACAGACGTGAAGACCTACAAGAGAGGTCATCCTCTTCTGATTCGCCAGACGCCGGCACTCTTCGGCCACGAATACGCTGGAACGATAGAAGAGACAGGCGTTGGTGTGGAAGGCTTTGAGACTGGTATGCGAGTCGTTGCCACCAATTCAGCACCATGCGGCGACTGCTTCTACTGCAAGAGAGACATGCCCAATCTATGCTCACACCTGAAAGAGAACTTGGTAAACGGCGCATTTGCAGAGTATATCAGAGTGCCCGCTAGCGTTGTCAGGTGGAATACGCATCCGATTCCAGACTCGCTCTCATTCAAACACGCTGCTCTGACCGAGCCACTGGCCTGCGTGGTGCACGGAATCGAGGAATCTAACATCCAGATGGGAGACACTGTGGTAGTCATCGGTGCAGGGCCCATCGGGCAGATGCTCATCATGTTAGCGAAGAAGAATGGCGCATCCACCGTGATAGCCTCAGATCTGGCCCAACTGCGAAGAGACACTGCTCTGAAGGCAGGGGCAGACATTGTTGTGGATCCTGCCGTTGAGAACCCCGTTGAGAGAGTAAGGGAAGAGACCTCGGGTCGGGGAGCTGACGTGGTCATCGAGGCGGTTGGAGTCCGCCAGACCTGGGAACAAGCAGTGGACATGACTCGCGACGCTGGGACGACCGTTCTGTTTGGGGGTGCGGCTTCGGGAACCAAGTTCGAGCTGGATACAGGTAGGTTCCACTATGGACAGTTGACAATCAAGGGAGTATTCCACCTCAAACCTAGGCACGTCGAGCAGGCCCTTAGACTGATCATCGCCAGAGATGTAGAACCTGACCTCCTGATCTCTCATGAGATGCCCTTGAAGGATATCAATCAGGCTCTTGAGCAGATGAGTGAGGGCAAGACCATGAAGGTTGCAGTATTCCCCTAGACGGGCGTGGTGTAGCCTTTGGAAGAAGAAAAGAACAAAGCGGCAAGAGAGAAGAGAGCTGCGTTCAGAGAGAGAACGCTTGCCACAAAGCGCAATATGAGGCTGAAGGAGAACGAGCGAGAACTCGTCGACTTCATTCAGGCCCTTGATGGAAGCTATCCCCAGCTAGTAGTCGTCGTAGAGGGCAAACGAGATGTACGGATTCTGAGAGACCTGGGGCTCAGGGCCCCAATCATCAAGACTCAGACGAAACTCAGAAGAGCGGACCTAGTGCAGAAGATAGCTTCGGCGGCGGGGGATAGCGGACAGGTTCTGATTCTCACGGATTTCGACAAAGAGGGCAAAGAAATCCACAGGTTCATCGAGAAGGAACTCGAGCTTCTTAGAGTGAAGATTCTGAAGCGAGAGCGTCGTCTGATTCGGAAGTACATGGATACTTGGACCACTATAGAACAGCTGGTTGCCCTGTTCAAGAGGCGCGACTCACCAGAGGCAAGTCGCTAGCCATCTCGAGACTATGCTGATACTTGGCTACCACAATTGGGGCAGATGAACTTCCCGGGTGGTATCTCATATGCGCAGACACGGCAGGTCCTTGACTTCTTGATTCGCATGGAGTCTACAACCTCACCTGTCTGAGGCACAAGAATGAACCTGTCATCAGCGTAGGTCAGCCTGAACTCACGCGGATTTCCTGCCAGGTCTAGCAGGTCCGTTGGCATGGGCAGGCGATGCTTGTCATCAAGACGGACAATGCGGGTCGTATCAAGCATGTCAAGATCGATGCCAGCCTGATGGAATCCAGAGATCACACCATCACGAAGCTCCACTGTGACATCTGCCTTTGAAGCAACCTGTTGGCTGTGTGTGACAATGAAGAACGAGGTGCCAATGGTCTCGTTCAGCTCCTGAAACAAGTCCAGAATTCTCTCACCGGTCTCAGGATCCAAGTCGCCTGTAGGCTCGTCACATAAGACCAGTCCTTTCCCTTCAGTATCGATGAGGTTCACAAGAGCACTCGCTATGGCGACGCGTGACTTCTCACCACCGCTCAGGGTTGTGGCCTTGTTTCTCCTCCGCTCCTCCAGCCCGACAAGCTTGATGAGCCGATCCACTCTGTCCTTTCGAAGCTTCCGTGGCACTCCTGCGATTCGAGCCGCCAGCTCCACGTTCTGCCATGCGTTGAGGTGGGGAAGCAGATTGTTCACTTGGAAGTGGAAACCTATGAAGTTCCGTCGTGCCTCAGTGAGTACGCGCTCACTGAGTTTCGTGATATCGGTCCTGAGATTAGCCCAGTAGACTTTGCCGACAGTGGCCTTGGTGATACCGCCTATGACGTTGATCAGGGTTGTCTTGCCCGATCCGCTAGGACCAACTACCGCCATGATCTTGCCTTCTAGAATCTGTAGCGATACACCGCTGAGGGCGACCACTTCCAGCTCTTGGGCCTTGTAGATCTTGTAGCAGTCGTTGACGCTGACGACAACATCGTCGGGCAGGTCGCCGTACAGGTCTAGTTCTTCTTCAACTTCAATCGTAGTCATTATCATACCTCATAGGTTTCTCAGAACTTCCGCAGGGTCTGTGTTACCCGCCCTGCGCGCGGGTATGTAGCATGTCAGCGTAAGAGCAACAGCCTCGAAGGCTATTGTCAGCAGCATCACGAAGACCGGGAACGTCAGAACCTTCGGGAGTATTGGAGATATCGTGGATATGCCAAACGTAAGCAGTGTCATGGTGTATCCAAACAGCAGACCGAGTCCGAAGCTGATAAGCACGGCCGCGAACACGCTGCCGGCGAACTCGCCGAAGACAAGGGCGACAATCTGTCTCTTAGTCCCGCCAATGGCTCTGAAGAGGGCGTACTCTGGCTCTCTCTCAGCCACTGCAGCCCCAAGGAACAGGATTATGGAAGTCAGACCCATTGCTGCGCAGAGTACGAAGCTTATCATGGTCAGCCCTTCGATTCCAGCCAGGAAGAGCCCGGCAACCGAATCCGAGCCGAGGTCAATTGTGTCGGGAGTGAAGACCTCGTTCCATTCGTCAGCCAGGACCTCATCGACTAGTGCTTGAGATGCCTCAGGCGAATTCGTGCCAACTAGGAATGTGTCTGTCTCGTTGATGCCAGTAGCCCAAGAGAGCCAATTGACGTTACTGAGGGCGAAGCCTCCGAGGCCAGGCTGGAAGCCGAAGTATGCGCCAAAGGGCACGCCTTCCAAATCCCTTGTGGATGCCATCCCAAAGCCTGGAGCACTCCTCATGATGCCAACGATCTCGCATGAGATGGGAATCTTGGAGCCTGTACTTGTCGTGAGCTGAAACGTGAAGAGAGATCCCACCGTCACATTCCAGAGCTCTGCGTAGAACTGACTTATGATGATGCCATCATCGGTGGAATTCAGAGCACTAAGCACTTGGCTAGCGGTACCGCTCACAAAGCTCGACGGTTTGAATCGCCCTAGGCTCAGATAGTCATCTGCATCAATGCCCTTGACATAAAAGGACTCGGCATCTCTCGAGGAGAGGCTCGTGATGATGGGCGTGTAGGCCGTGACGTTCTCATATGACTCCAGGGTCGAGATCCAATCGAGGTTCTTGTCATAGGTCTCGACTCTGACATCAGCTCCAAGTGCATAGGTCATCTCATTTGCGACCGTATTCTCGAAGCTAGCCGTCTGTATGAGCATCATGCTAGTTGTTGTCAGTGTGAGCGTCAGAATGACCAGAAGCGGTATGAATTGACCCTTCCTCTTTCTAAGGCTCTGAGTGAGATAGAGCTTCTTTTCTCCGAGAACTCGACCGGAGCGCTCTGATGCATCGGCTGTGATGAGTCTCATTGCCCGCGAACCCAGGTAGGAGGCGAGGAACAGAATGCCTGTGGCAGCCACAATCTGAAGGAGCGCGTTTGCCCCGGTAGGGGTCATAAGCACCGGCATGGCCAGCAATAGCGAGAGAGTGCCAGCCAAGGCGATGATGTAGACCCAGACATTGACCTCCTCAGGTATCTCGAAGGTCGCTCGAATAGTGGGCTGCCCAATCTCGCTCACATCAATCCTCCGTTGGACATGTACGAGATAGGAAGCTGGAAGGAAGAATGCGATAGCAGCTGCGATGCCAAGGGACTCCAGCGGGAAGTCGAGCTCACCGAGGAATACAGCATACTTGAACGGATCGAAGGTAAGGAGTCCTGTGGATGAACCCATGAGTGGGGCCATAAAGGCGCTGAACAGGATGCCAAACGTCAGACCTACGACAGCCAGAATCGTGGCTTCCCACACAAAGCCTGCGAATACCTGCCCGAACGAGGCCCCCTTAGATCGAAGCGCACTGATTTCTCCACGACGGTTCGCAACAGAGCTCTCTGATGTGAAGATGGTCAGCATCAGGCTCATTATCATGATTGGTAGTGCTAGAATGACAAGAACCTGACTCTGGAGGTAGGTGGTGAGGTGGGTCTGCAACTCCTCGACGTTGTCAAGGCCCCTTACTGCAACCACTTCGTTCTCCTCTTCTATCTGAATCTTCAACAAGAGCAGATTCTCAGCGGCGTTCTCGGACCCTGCAGAAATGAGGCCATCAGAGGAGCCACGAATGAATCCTACAGGAGAAAAGAATCCGTGGTTCGTGATTTCCTCCACAGAAGCCGGGCCCAGTTGGTCATCCAGCATGATGATGGAGTCGCTGATTCCCAGCACTGACTCAGGAGGATCAAGTGGGTCCCAATTGGCTCGAAGTATTGGAGGATAGGAATTGGACACAATAGAAGGCCGAACCACTCGGAAGATGGCACCAATAGTGACATTGTACACAATCTGGCGGTTCAAGAGGAGTGGATCGAACGGACGTCCTACTGGTGGACTGTAGTAGTGCCGTAGCACGTCGATGCTAATCACGTCGCCGATACCGAGCTCAACCCCAGTCACCTGGTATGCGGTGTCCACGAAACGCTGGGAAACCAAGACCTTGCCCACATTGAGTGAGAAGTTCCCCTCATATTCGAGTTCATTCCTCCAAACACTCAGTATCTCTTGATCAACCACAATAATTCGAGCATCCTTCTTGCCCAGCAAGTAGTTCAGCCCGGACATGTAGTAGTCCTCCCACTCAGGCGTGATTCCATCAAGCCGAAGTAGCCCTACCGTGCTAGGAGTCACTTGCGCGTATTCTGTAAACGGACTGGCCAGAGCTTGGTCCTGTGCCGCAAACAACGCGGCATAGTCATGGTTGCCGGGGTCGTTGCTAAGGCTGAACTGGTATGCGTTGTCATCGAAGTACTCGCGAACAGCTAGCTGCATACCGGTCTCTGTCCAGGCAAAGACTGTGGTGGGAACAGCAATACTGATAGCTAGGATAAGAGCTATGCCAGTATTGCGGACCTTGTGTGTCCTAAGCGACGACAAGGCATATGTCAGTGACCAGAGGCGGCTGCCCTTTAAGACACCCTTCTTGTTTTTCTTCGCCACATGATCACCTCATAGATTCCTCAGAACCACCGCAGGTTCAGTGTTCGCCGCCTCCCTCGCGGGGAGGTAGGCTCCTATTATCATCGTCACAATTTCCACGGCAAGCACGACACTAAGGAAGAACACGGGGAAGGATATCGTGGCCGCTAGAACCCTCGAGAATGGGGCCATGACATTGACGAGAAGTCCCATGGCGAATCCAAAGAGGGCCCCAAGAAGCAGGCTGAGTGCAAGCGATGCCAGCACCACTCCGGAGAACTCTGAGAACACCATGCTCACAACCTGTCTTTTTGAGCCACCTACCGCTCTCATGATGGCGTACTCCTTCCTTCTCTCTCGTACTACAGAGCCAAGCGAGATGGTCAGCGCAAAGATGCTCAGAACGAGGGACATTGCGAATCCGAGCGAGAAGAGCCCCTCGACGGTGTTCAGGAAGAGCGCTGTCTGTAGGGAGTTCTCCTTCAGGTCGAATAGCTCAGGAATGTAGGGATAGACCCCTGCGAGAGCCTGGAGGTCCTCAGCAAGTGCAGTCCGATTGGCCGAGTCTGTCAGACTGGCGAGGAATAGGTCGGTCCGTTGCTCTGAGATTGTATCGGCCACGAACCCGAGATTCGCCAGGGCAAAGCCTGAGAGGGGAGCTTGGAAGCCAAAGCCGGAGCCCAAGGGAGCGTATGGCATGTCTGTGAGAGAGGCGTATCCAAACCCAGGAGCGCTGTGGACTATCCCCACAACAACGAAGTCGACAGACTGGGTGGACCCTATACCGCTCATCGTGAACTCGATCGTGGAGCCGACTGTCTTGTTCCAGCGATGTGAGTGATACTCGCTGATGATGATGGCGTTCTCGGTAGACGCCAATGCCGCCAGCACTGTGCTAGTATCTTGGCCAGGGAAGCTCGATCCTGCGAAGGCCCCAATTCGGGCGTAGGCGGTCACATTCAGCGATTCGATTGTAATATCATCAATGCCGTACCGACCCCACGCTTCAAGCACAGGTGTTGCTTCAATGACGCCTTCGTACGATTCAATGGTGCCGTTGAAGCTGAATTCGCGAAGGGTTGTCTCTACTCTGAGGTCAGCGCCGATTGCATAGCTGACTTCTCTCTCCAAATCAACCCTCAGGCTCTCTGACTGAACAGCAAAGGCGATAGTGGATGAGATTGTGAGGACCAACACGACCATCAGTGGGATGATGCGGCCCTTCCTCATCTTGAGATAACCAGCTGAGATGACATTCTTCTGTCCAAGAGCGAACGAGAGTCTCGCAGAGAGCTTGGCCAGAGATACCCTCGCAATTCGTGAGCCATTGTAGGCAATGAAGAACCAAGCAGCCGTAGAGAGGCCAAGTCCCATCGCGAAGACAATTGGATCCCTCGGAAGGTAGTAGAGGCTCACTAGCGCCAGCACGAGGATTGTGATTGACGCACCTATGGTGAAGCCGTGGGACTCCTGTTGCTCCGTCATATCTTCAGTGACTTCCATGAGGGTGAGACCAATCTCTGTCTGGGCGACCTTTCGGGCCTGATAGAGGATGAATAGCAGACTTGGAAGCACAGTAAGCCCTACAGCTCTCACTACCGTGGACAGAGTGAGCACAGTATTGGAGAGGTAGAACATGTAGACGTCCCAGTCAAAGGTCATGAAGCCTGTCGATGACGCAATCAGTGGGGCGAACAGGATGCTGAATATGATTCCGAGAAGGACTGATACCAAGGCGATAATTGCCGACTCCCACAGGAAGACACTAGACACCTGCGAGTAGCTCGCGCCCTTGGACCTGATGACTCCGATCTCCAACTTCCTGGGTGCCATGAAGGTGTCCGCTGCAAAGACCGAGAAGAATAATGCAAGAAGAATCACAGGCAGGGCAAGTATCGATAGCTCCAGAGTAGAGAGATAGGTGTTGACCGCGCCCTGCAACTCCCAGACCTGATCTATCCCAAACCAGTTGATGTCGTATGTGTCGCCGGTAGCCACAAAGAGGCCGAACAGATTGCCTGCAACGTTTTCTGGACCGCCAGCGCGAAGTCCTGCTGCATCTACACGGACCAGAGTTGTCGGCTCAAAGAAGCCAGTATCAGACAGTGTATCGGGAGGAATGGAGTCCTTGAGAATCAGTACAGAGTCACGGATACCTAGAACCTGGTATCTCAGGTTTGCCTGCTGATAGTTCTCTCTTGGGATGGAGGGAAGTGCACGCTCAATGATAGAGTCACGCGTCAGAGGGTCGAAGATGCCGACCACACGAAGAGAAGTCAGTGAGATCCTTCCAAGGTCGCCAATCTGTGCGGCCTCCGGGTCCCCATATGGGTCACGCGCGACGTCTCCGGTAAGGAGGTCGATATCCACGATGTCGCCCACTTCAACCTGAACGCCGAACAGAACGTAGACATAGTAGGTCCACGCCGCTGAAACGATGACGTCACCTGTTCCCAGCTGGAAGTCTCCTGACACCCAGAACTCGTTCCGGGTTATGTTGAGAAACTCATTATCAACGAAGATGACCTGACAGTCCTTCATGCCATCACTATAGACATGTCCTGTGAAGTCATACACAGTAGAGTCTGGCAGACTAGTAGCGTTCACTAACCCTATCGTCGAATTGACTCGATAGACGCTCTCCACAAAGGGACTGTCGAGGAGATGTTCTTCGGCCTCAGCAAGAGCCTCATGTCTGAGAGAAGGAGCCACCTCATCTGCGGCTGTCATCTGAACTTGGTAGGCATTGTCGCCCAGATACTCATAGATGCTGACGTAGACCCCGGTATCACCCCATACCATTGTGGATGCAAACAGGCTGATACCCAGGCTTAGTGTCAGAGCTAGCGTGATTGCCCTAAACGGATTCGCCCTGATGGCGCTAAGGGCATACGAGAGTCCGTAGCCTCTGTTGCCGCGAGTGATGAGTTTCTTCGTCTTTCTTCCAGTGGCCACTCAGATCACTCCTAGCTTGACGATTCCTCAGCCGCCGAGGGGTCAGACCCCCGGGCCCGAACTTCAACCCGGCTGGGCTTGAAGTAGTCTCCAACCAGCTCGTCCACCAAGACTCCGTCACGGAGTAGAAGTATTCTGTCCGCCATCCTGGCGGTCTCTGGATCATGTGTTGCTGCAAGAACAGCTCGATTCTGCTTCTTAGCCAGATTTCGCATCAGCTGGATAATCTCTGCGCCCGTGGCATGGTCTAGATCGCCAGTGGGCTCGTCGCATAGAAGGACAGCGGGGTCCATAGCAAGAGCCCTAGCAAGAGCGACTCGTGAGCGCATCCCGCCCGAGAGCTCGTGGGGCATGTGCTGAGCACGATGGTCGACCTGCATCATTTCCAGAAGCTTCATGGCTCGCTTCCTGCGCTCCTCGGTCTTGATCTCATCAAGGAGCATCGGGACCTCCACATTCTCAAGAGCGGTGAAGATTGGCAACAGGTGTTGGTCTTGGAAGAGCACGCCTATCTTGTGTCTGCGAACCTCTGACATCTGCTCGTCATTGAGCTTCGTAATGTCCTTTCCGTCCACGAGGATCTGGCCGGAGGTGGGTGTGTCGAGACCTCCTATCAGATTGAGAAGCGTGGTCTTGCCGGACCCACTAGCTCCTACGATAGCCACGAACTCACCGCGGTATACGGTGAGATTGGTGCCCTGTAGGACCTTGATAACTCTAGTACCATCTTGGAAATCGCGGCGGACATCTATACACTCTACTGCCGCGTGCTTGTCAGTTGCCAATGGCGATATCACCGGGTTCCGAAAAGAGCATGACCCCGTTTTAAGGGAAATGCTTTGAGCAGTCTGTTGTTTTCTTCCAAGAAAGACAGAAACTGCCTTATGCTGCAGGGCAGCCATCTTCACTGTGACAAGAGTCTTCGCAGTGTCTGGGTACTCCGGTAGCGGAAAGACAACCCTTGTTGAGCGGATTGTCGGCGCACTTGTGGGAAGTGGATACAGAGTAGCGACCCTGAAGAGCTCAATGCATGCGAAGGGCGAGGAGGAGGGGTCAGACACTTGGCGTCATCGACAAGCCGGCTCATCCTTCACCATCTTCATCGACCAATCGAAGCCAGCGGATAGCAGTGCGGACCTGGCGAGGCTCCTGAAGGATGCCGAGGGAGGAGATGTAGATTTCCTCATCATTGAAGGAATGAAGAGCAGTCCATTCCCAAAGGTGTGGTGTCTGGGCGACAGCGATGACCTCGAGGACCTGCCTACAAACACAATGGCTGTAGTCACATGGAAGAAGAGCAACGAAGTAGAGAGGCCTAGCGTTCCAGTTTTTCACACAGGGCAGCTCAATCTAATTCTTGACCTGGTCATGCGTGAGGCCACTGATATCTGAGAAGAAGTGCGGCTCAGATGCTCACCAGACCGATCATCTGTTCACAATCACAAAGGGAGCTCATCACTGCCGCATGGAGGAGGAGTTCTTAGCGCTTTTAGTACTTACCTTTCCCGAGGACCCACAGCGGAAGACTCAATTCTGCCAAACCGAGTGAATTCGATAATGGACTCCCTCTCAACCACCGAATTCAGTCTGGAAGATACCCTGAACTGTGGACAGAGCTTCTCTTGGATAAAGGAGGGAAGAGGATACGTCAATGCAGACGTGGGGCAGGTGGTATACATCGAACAGAGAGGGAGGGAAATCTTCTATGAAGCCTCTCAGGACAATGATATCGATCTCAAAACACTGCTTGGACTCCGCGACCCGATTGACAAGATAAAGACGGAATTGGCCAGAGATGGAATCATGAGGGAAAGCATTGAGTTCGCCCCGGGACTCAGAATCGTGAGAGACCCCTTCTTCTCCTGTCTCATATCATTCATCTGCTCCATCTGGAAGAACATTCCCGCCATTCAGTTATCGATGAAACGGATTAGGGAGACTTGGGGACCCCAGTACCGCTTTCGCGGTAACACATACTTCGGAATGCCAGGTCCTGATGTTCTCGCTAGGTCCACCATTACTGAGCTCAGAGGTCTCGGCCTAGGCTTCCGAGCGAAATACATCAAGAGGACTTCAGAAGCAATTACAGAGGGACATGCAACACACGAGTCACTCAAAGGGCAGACGTACGAGGAGGCAAGAAGTGAACTCAAGACCCTGCATGGGGTGGGTGACAAGGTGGCAGATTGCGTATGCCTCTTCTCCCTAGGATTCCTTGAGGCCTTTCCGATTGACGTCTGGATTGAACGAGTCATCCAAGAACACTACGGAATATTCACGGCTTCTGGCAAGACCTATGCGAGGAAATCAGCTGCCGCTCGAGCGCACTTCGGCCGCTTCGCTGGGTATGCGCAAGAGTACCTCTTCCACTACACCAGGAGTCGGGGACGAACTCCCTGTCCGACCTAGAATGTCTGCTTCTTCTCCCACTTGTTTGCATACCATGAGTGGTTCGTAACGTTCTTTGACTCCTCCCAGTACCTAGTGGAATAGAAGGACAACGGGTTGAGAATGTATTCGCAAAGCGGGTCAAACGTTTCCTGGTTGTCAACGGGGCAGAGTCGCTGAGAGATGATTTTGCTGCAATTGGGAGGGACATATCCGGTTTCATCGTCATCAGAGGTTCTCTTGCGAGAAATATGATCCACCTGATACTCGATGACCCGCTTGTGGCGGTCCGGTGCCTGCTCAAACAACTTCAGAATCTCATCGCGATCCAGGTTAATTCGATTGAGAAAGGCTGCGAGGGCGAATCGTGCGAAGTGAGGCAGGTTCTCCTCACCACTCTTCTGTTTGGCGTACAGGAGAGCCATGCATGGAGGAAAGGCGGACTGCTCTACGTCTTCAAACTTGAGCGGCTCAAGCTGTCTGAGGTGGGACGGCATTTCCGCGCCTAATCGCTCAACTGCTGCGGCGAGACGCTCAGACAAGGGTGGCAAGTCTAGCCGCCCAGCCTTGATTATCTGATGAAACTTGCCTGATGCAAGTCGAACCAGCTCAGACCTCCTGATTGGCACCCATCCTCGATCGAGAAACCTGTTTATGAGATTCCACTCTGGAGCTCGAATCATAGGGGCAACTTCAAGGAAGTTCTCGAATCGAATCTTGAATTCGTACGTCCTCATCTGGAGAGGGAGGGAGGCTCTCTCTCCAACATCGCCCATCGACTCAATCGACCAGCGGAAGGAGGTCGAGCAGAGCTCTCTGAGGGATTCCGGGTCCTCCTTGTCCAATGCCTTGTTTGCCGCCTTCTCTTCGGCCACAGCCTGAAGCGCGCGGAGCCGTGGGTTGCCAATGGACTCCACAATCAGCCTGGAGGTCGAATAGACTAGCACATCACGCTCGTCCTGCATAGAAGGATACCGTATCTCTGACTTGGTAAGTGCTGCTAGAACTCGCTCCTCCGCCTCCCTGACTATGTACTCGTTGCTTGGTCTGCTCACGAACTCGACAAGATCGCCCAGATCCCGAGCAAGTTTCAGGGAAGTCTCTCTGGCCTCAGTGGAGAAGGGATACTTGAGCTGGTTCATTCTGCCGTACAGGGCCAGGTCCTCCCGCGAAGTCAGTAGGTGGGGTGATAGTCATCAAAACCTTTGTGATAGAACTTCTTTCCACACGCATTACATTTGAACATCTGGATGCCGCGCTGCAGTGCCCATGAATCGAGGATTCTTGATATTCGGTTGCTCTGACAACGCGGACAGCGGAGTCCTGAGTCATCGTACGCCCACGGGGACTCCTTCCTGTTGTCATGCATTGCCGTCATACCTTCTAGTCAGTGTTCTCCAAATCAATACTTTAACCCAGCTGCGACCACCCTGATACCGTCCAACACTATGGATTGCACATCTTGGAATCCGCTGCTTCTGAGAAGGCCCTCAATGTCATCCACCGAATGCTTGCACATGTGTGGATAGCGCTTTGCCGCGCGGGAAGGGTCCATTCCACCGGAACTCATTATCCGAATGAAGGCATCTCTGTTCCCGGACACGTAATCGTAGACAACGTAGACCCCTTCTCTCCTGACTACCCTGAAGGCCTCCGCCAAGAAGGCTGACGGCGAGGAGACCTCATGGAGCATGAAGCCGCAGAAACCTAGGTCAACCGATTCTGAGTCAAGGGGAATACCATCTTCGTCGAAGTTCGCCTGCTGCAAAGAGTGCGATTCAATGCCATCGACATCAGTCAGTGCAGTCTCGGCGTAGCCTAGCATCTCGGGACTCTCGTCGACACCACGAGCTACGGTGGAGGCTAGTCGCTTGACCAGATCAGCCAGCAAGAGACCCGGACCACACCCGAAATCTGCCACGACTTCGCGGGGATCTGTTCCCACGAGTTCCTCAAACGCCTGCCAGAAGGCAGTGTCATATCTCAACTTGTAGCTATCAGCCATTCTTCTGACTCGCTCAGGATCGGTCCAGTCAGCTTTTCCCAAGTGTGTCATATCAGGCTCTTCCAAGGATGAAGTCTGACCGCAGTATGAGCCCCATGAATTCGTAGAAGCTCTGGCGCTGAATCTCTGGGTCGCTGTACAACTGCTTGAGAGCCTTCCGGCGGTCCTCAAGAGAGGGGCTGCTTGCCTCGTTGATAATCTTGTAGGCTGCATTTGGGCGCTCCACCCACCTGCAGAGCTCTTCATTCTGTGAGTTGAGAAACAGCACAACTGGCGTCTTTCTCTTCCCATTGACTTTGAACAGCTGATGATACTGGGCATGCTTGTCACTATCAAGAATTCGCAGATCGACCTTGGGGGAGACCTCAGCAATCTTGGCGAGAATCGGGAGGTTGCCAGCTGTGTCATTGCAGCGCTCCGTTCCAATGACGAGAATCCGGATCTCGTTCTTCAGGCTCTTAACGTCCTCCAGGTCTTCTTCACTGAGAAGGAAGTCCTTGAATCGAGCCTTGATCATCTCGACGTTCTCTCTTGCATTACTAAGGAACTGCTTGTAGGTGACTCCTTCATCCCATTTACTGTTCTCAGACATGCGTATCATCTCAATAGGTGTTCAAGAACTCTGTCGGGCTATGCCAACACGGTATCTTCGTAGTCTGGAAATAAAAGCATATCTCGAACTGCAAAGGAGTACTTTCGGCCACCTGTTCAGCTTTTATAGATACAATGACCTTCAATGCCGCATGAGACAAGAGATGACTGCCTTCTGCGGTCTTGATTGCCAAGCTTGTCCCGCCTATGCCGCCACAAAGGAGAACGACGACGAGAAAAGGAAAGCTATCGCTGAGAAATGGAGCACTCCTCAATACGCAGTCACAGTGGATGACATCAACTGCCTTGGCTGTAAACAGGACGGGCCTCGCTTCAAATGGTGCGAACAGTGTGCCCTTAGATCTTGTGCGTCATCGAGGAATGTGGAGACGTGCGCCCATTGCGGTGACTATGTCTGTGACAAATTAGAGATGTGGCTTGCGCAAGCAGGAGAAGAGGCCAGAAAGACCTTGGACATGATCAAGTCTGGACTCCTGTGAAGAACACACATATGTGAGGCGTCTGAATGAAACGGGCCGGCGTTGCTGATCTCAGGCTTCACCCAGGACGTGCGCCGCACTGGCTAGTTAAGAGAATGATTCCCATGGCCGGCGCACTCTGTGAGTTCGTAGTAGATGAGTATGGCACACATGAGCTGCTCCGAAGGCTATCTGATCCAGTATACTTCCAAGCACTCGCCAATGTACTTGGCTACGATTGGGACAGCTCAGGCTCGACCACTGTCACGTGTGGAGTCCTGAAGTCCGCACTGACTTTTGAAAGGCACGGAGTGGTTGGTGTCGGAGGCAAGGGCGCAGCAGCGCTTCGTGTTCCAGAGCGGCTGCGGATGCTTGAGGACTATGACCTTGACGGAGCTGGCCTTGCAGGAATATCAAAGGCGGTAGCTAAGGTGGACAACGCCGGAGTGCAAGACGGCTATCAGCTCTATCAACATGTCTTCTTTGTCGATGATGAGAGCAACTGGACTGTTGTCCAACAGGGAATGAACTCGAGGACCAGCGACGCCAGAAGATACCACTGGACCTCTGAGGAAACGACGAGCTACATCAACGAGCCCCACACTGGTCTCATCTCCGGACAGGTGAACGAGCACACGATGGATATGACATCAAGAGATTCCGAGCAATGCAGGAGGACCAGTGTCGACATTGTCAATGAGGGCCCAAGGCGTGTCAGGCGATTCTTTGAGGACATCAAGTCATATGGCGAGTCTACTCTCTTGCCCTGGATGGAGGGGGAGGAGGTCAGGGACCATCTACCGTCCTACAAGGTTCTGCCCACACGAATGGACTGGAAAGCGGTGCAGAGTGCGTACGAAACACAGCCTACGGGATATGAGCAACTCCTCCTGATGGACGGGATTGGACCCGCCACAGTGAGAGGGCTCTCGCTCGTTGCAGACATGATCTATGGCGCTCCACCGTCATGGTCAGATCCTGTGAGAATGTGCTTTGCCTTTGGAGGGAAGGACGGAGTGCCGTTCCCAGTACCCCGTCGAGCATACGATCAGGCCATCTCCTTCCTAGAACAGGCCCTGAACGACGCGAAGATGGGAAGAAGAGAGAAGGTTCAGGGACTCAAGCGGCTGCGCCAGTTCGCGCCCCCTGTTCTACGGCCTCGGCCTATCTCTGCATGACCTAACCGAAGAAGCAATACGCCGGCTCGCACAAGCAGGAATCATGATTGAAGTGGTGCCCTTTGATGATGTTGTCACATGCGTGAAGACCTCATCAGAGCAGGGAGGAGAGGCATTCTTCTGGGTCTACTCCTATCTCGTGGGAGATACTCTAATCGATGCAGGCTGTGCCAATGCCGCCAGCGACATGGTCACCTTTGCAGCCGGGCACCCGATAGCAAGGGTCCTGGTATCGCATGCCCACGAGGACCACTACGGTTGCTGCTATGTGCTTGAGAAGACCGCCAAGGTCTATGCAGTCGAACAGGATCATGATATCATTAGAAACCCTCCGCAGTATGGCGAGCTCTTCCGGACGGTCTGGGGGCAGCCGGGACCTGTTGCGGAGGTGCATTCCATGCCAGAAGCAATCGATGTGGCAGGCCTTCGGTTAGAGACCGTAGGGTTGCCGGGCCACTGGCCAAGCATGGTGGGCTTCTTTGAACCGGACAAGAGATGGCTGTTCTCGGCCGACGCTGTGCCTCTACCATCCAAGAAGAAGATTGGCATGCCAGAGGAGAACATGCCTCAGATGATTGCGACAATGGAGAGAATCTTGGAGATGGATGTCGATGTGCTCTTTGATGGTCACCGTGGGCCCATCACTGATGTCGAATCCCACACGATGACGCGAATCGACTATCTGAAGGACTTGCAGGAGAAGGCGATATCTCTTCACGAGGCGGGGATGTCCATTAGCGAGATTCAGGAGAGACTTGAGTTGGAGGGTCCCTGGTATATGGAAATGACCGAGAACAGGTTTGGCATCGACATACTCTTGAGGTCTCTTGTCTTTGACAGTCCAGAAGGATAGTCTGACCATTGCTTCCATTGATCCTTGCTGCAGTCTTCATTGTCTTCCTTGCTGGCTCAGCGATTGCTATGCCGACGATGTTGGTCAGCATCATCGGGCACCTTCTTGCTGCGCGTCCGGATGATGTGGAGGGATGGTGCTATTACGGCAGTCTCTTGGACAGGACAGGAAATCAGACAGCTGCAGTAAGGGCATACAGGACTGCGCTCCAACTCAATCCAACGTACACTGAATGCTGGGGAAAACTTGCAGGTCTTCTTGAGAGAATGGGTGACTTCGAGGGTGCAGCAGAGGCCTATAGGTTCATGGAATGATGTGCTCTTGCTAGGATGATTTCTTGCGACGCAACTCGTGCCGGTCAGAGAAGCGCCGTGTTGCCTTTTCTCTTTCTTTCTCAGCCTTGACGGCCTTTTTCTGACGTGCGCAGTTGATTCTGGCCGCACGACCTAGAAGTGTGACTCTCTCTGCTTCACGTTCATCACCGCTGTTCTTGTAGAGCTTCCGGGCCTTCTCCCAATCTGAATGCGCTGAGCAGTAGTCGTCTAGATGGGCCGACGCAGTGGCCTTGGCATCAAAGACATCAGGGTCATCCTTCAGAAAGGATGTCAGCTGCTCAAAGGCTCTGCTGGCATCATGCCACTCTTCCAGCTCCATCAAGATCAGGCCTAGATTCCGAAGCGCAGTCGCATTGTTTCGCTCTTTTGTTACTGCACGGCGTAGAAACCTGATTGCATCCTCCAGTCGTCCCTCGTTGTAGCAGACCATTCCCATGGTGTTGTCAATGGAGGAGTCGGTCGGGTCAAGCTCAGAAGCCCTCTCCAGAGCCTTCATTGCTGACTTGAATCTCTTGGCTCGTATGTTCACATCTCCAAGTATCAACCACGCTTGGACACTCTTTGGCTCCAGCTTTGTTGCGGTCGTTCCAGACTTGACAGCCTCTTTGAAACGGTCGAGCATGGCAAGTGCGATCGCGCGGTGAATGTAGGCCGCAGCGAGATTCTTCTCAAGCTCGAGGGCCCTGTCGTACCACTGAATAGCAGATCTGAAACGGCCCAACTCAAGCTCGATATCACCCATTCGGAACCAGACACCCCATTCGTTGGGCATCTCTTCTGAGATCTTCTTGTAGCATGCCAGCTCTTCCTCAGGCCTGCCCAGATGTCTAAGGCAGGCGGCCCTGTCCCGCACAAGTGTCAGGTCTGTTGGATTGAGCTCAATGGCCTTCTCGATTGACAGAATAGCCTCCCCGGCCTTCTCCGGACCAAGTGCGAGAAGAACACGACCTCGGTTCGAATGAGCAGCGGCAAACTCTGGATCGATGCCAATCGCCCTGTCAAGACTTCTCAATGCGGGTCCAAACTTCTCCTGCTCTGCCTGAAGAACGGCCTTGGCGTTCCATGCAGAGGCGTCATCCGGATGGTCAGCTAGATGCTTCTCCACCTGTTTCAACGACTCGTCATGGGACTCCATTGCATATATTCAACGGATGACCCTACACAAAAGGGTTCAGTTTGTGTCAGTCGATGGATACAAGTACACCAGTGGCATCCGAAATCGCTACAATGGCGAAAAGAGATGTCAAATGTCTGATCTTTGATATGGGTGGAACGCTCTACCGGCCTGCTCTGGACCTCTGCGGACTGACCCGTGAGTTCCTCAGCAAACTGGAGCAGACATCAGGCAGAATCTATGATGATACCACCATACTTGAGGCCTTGGAGGAGCCCAACAAGTGGCTCGAAGGATACATGATGAGCAACGATGTAGGTCCGTATTGGTATCCGGAACCCGAGCAGTGGCTGCAGTACGATAGAATCCTCCTCAGAGAACTTGGCATCTCCGAGGATTTGGAGGGAGCCTCGCAGATATACCAGAGCGCATGGGATGACTTCCTTGGCAATCTCCAGACCCAGCTGATTGAGGGCGTAGTTGAAACGTTTGACAGACTCCTAGAGAGCAATATCAAGCTGGGACTTGCCTCAAACAGGTTTGATGACCCTCGTCCAATCCTAGCTGATGACGGCCTCCTTGAACGAGTTGGGGCCGTTGAGTACTCGAGAGTCCCAGGGTACTGCAAGCCATCGCCCTACATGCTGTTTAGGGTCTCAGATGCTCTGAGAGAGAACCCAGCGCGATGTGCATATGTAGGAAACATCGTCAAGTATGATGTTGTGGCCGCTCAGAGGGCGGGGATGCTTCCAGTTCTGCTCACATGGTGCGACCCTGAGGAGGAGGAGAAGGCTCCCGGTGAGACCGTAGTCATGAATCACATTGACGGATTGCTTGATCTTGTTGAGACCGGTTGATGGAAAGGATATCTTCATTAGAAGACTCCCTATGGAAGACCCTCCAACCTTCGCCGTGGGTGAATCTGGATGAGAAGCAGGACACTCTTTGCCTTCACATTGCTCACATTGCTATGGTGTACGACCTTGCCGGTCTCGGCCCAATCGAACAACACCCTTGAATGGGGTGTCGAGGTGGGAGAGCAATTCACCTACGCGCTCCAACGCGCGTATTTCGCAGACCCCTATCAGCGCGCAGCAATGGAAATGGAACTGCCATGGCTCCAGTATATCGAACCCGGGCAGAAGGCCATACTAGAGGTCACTCAACTCGATACCATCGCATCCGTGATCAACTCGACTTACGAGATGCCGGTTGGGAGATCTAGGCTCCTTCGAGAGAACGACTCAGCCCAGATAGGGTCACAGCTCACGAACCTCCTCATACCAATTGGAGACTGGGACTTCTTGACGGAGCTAGGCAACATCACGGGTACGGAGGGTCTCACCCTTGTTGACACCACCACCGAGTGGGGCACAATTGGAAGAGGCTCCTATCAGGCCCCAGGCGGCGCGGTGGTGAATGCCTACATTGAGATCAGATATGAGAAGACGAATGGCACGCTCAGTTATCTCAGGTACCACTACACTACTCTCGGCTCAGACCTCATCGATGTGATATTCGTACATTGGTATCCAGGGATGCCGACCATCATCGGTGGAGGAATCCAGATTACAACCATCCTCATCATCGCGCTGATCGGAGTGGTCGGCGTCATTGTGGCAGTCCTCAGCTTCCGATTCTTCAGGGGCAGGAAGTCCCTGGCCCAGAGGCTTGGAGAGTGAAGCGTACTGTGAAGCCCCCGGAAGACACTCTCAGGCGCCTCGAATGCAGAGGGGACAGCCAGGAGGAGCACCTCACTGTTGGAGAGGAGTTCTATGTTCAGTTCCATCGTCATGGCTCAGTTGGCGAAGACGCTGAATTCGAGATTGACGACGAAGAGGTGGTCACGCACCTTCGAACAGAGACCGAGTATCTGCATCCCGAGCGCATGAAGCCGGGATGGACAGGTGGGGATGCGGAGCGTGGACGGTGGTACTTCAGAACACAGGCGAGGGGTACTACCTATCTCACTGTGAGGATTCTGTTCAGGTTTGAGGTTGAGAGCACGTGCACGCTCAGACTGATAGTGGACTAGACTTCTCTCTTAGCCACAACAAACGTGTATCCCGCCGCGTATTGAAGCGCCTCGCCTTCATCTAGTGCGGCCTTCAGTTCATGAAGTCCACTGGAATACTCATCTTCTGAGACTTTGTGAAGCATAGAGTAACCCTTCTGTTCCACAGTTCGAAGGTACTCTTGGCCCAGAATTGCTGTGGAGAAGTGTTGCTCTGTTGTCCTCACTTGGGTAAACCCGATGGTGGATAGCACTCCTTCGATCTCACTGATTCTCGGGTAGCGGCTCTGGTCGATTCGCACAGTTGAGGGGAAGAACCGAGAGGTCATCCGCTCAGCTATCTGATCATGGGATTGGGTGACAATGCACAAGGACGCCCTGTTCTTCAGGATCCGATGAGCCTCGGTGAGAGCTGAAGCGTAATCAGAGAGATGATGGAGGACTTCGGTCATATAGACAAGATCAAAGCTGTGGCTTGTGAAAGGCATGAGCTCGGCGGTCGCCTGCAGGACTGGGACGGATCTCGTCTTCAGGATGGCGGTTCTAAGCATTCCAAGCGAGAGATCGAGACCAACAACAAGACTCCGTGTGGCGGAAGCGAGGAGTAGAGTGTTGTTTGTAGTCCCGCATCCGACATCTAGCACAAGAGATTCGCTTCTCAGTTCGACGCGACGCAGAATATGCTCAACCATCTCTGGATCTCCAGCTCGAAGGCAGTCGTACGCCGCCGCGACGCTGTCATAGTCAATTGTACGAGCCCTGTCGCTTCCCTCTCTTGCTGGCATCCTGATTGATGAGAAACACGGCTAGAGAAAAACCCTGAGTGTCTCTAGCTGCAGAGGTAACTAGAGATCCGGATGCATGAGTCAAAACTACTTCTGGCTGTCTTCTAGAATCATCTGCACTCCAACTGAGGCCACAAAGAGGCCGGCAAAGAGCATGAACATGGCAAACAGCAAGAATGCCTGGAAGGTTGCGTCTGAGCCTGCGAACCTATCGTTATAGAGCAGGTAGAAGAAACCAAACACAGGGAATCCAGCAGTACATCCGCCGATGGCGACCGCGAGGGGACCAGTTAGACTTCGTCTTCGTGATTGTGTCATCGATACTCCCATCCTAGTACAGTTGCGCCCGTCTTCTCGTGACAGGATTTAACCCTTGATACACCAGAGTGGGAAGAAGTTAATTGCTCTCGTTCACTCAGTGACCACGGGCGAGAGGATGTCCGAGATAAGGTACAGATGCATGAGATGCGGTAGTGATAGTACGCTCAGAGGAGTCATCTACGACATGAGATATGGGGGACACGAACGACTGACATTCATATCAACAGACTCGCCTCATTCTGTGCAACTCTCTGCGGTCTTCTGCAGGGTATGTGGGCACACTGAGCTCATGGGAGATACAGAAGACGTGGCAGAAGGCATTCGAATCAAATGCCCGAAGTGTGATGCGACCTACAGCTATGGTAGAAGGAAGATCTCCAAGAACATGACCGTCCGGTGCCAGAACTGTGGTAAGGTCCTGAAGCTGTCCTCTGCAGAAATGATGAGACTCGATGAATCTATGTGAGCCCTGCAGCCTCCCTTGCCACCTCAAGAGGAGGCTTGATGTCCTTTGGAACTGCACACTTGTACTCTCTGCCAGCCTTACGTTCAACGAATTCGTCTTTCACTGACTTGAGTAGCTCCGGCTTGGTCAGGAGGTCCAGTGCCGAAGCTGCGAGCGCCTTAGCCGCGAAGATGAGCGACTTGTGTCCTATGCTCATGCCGCTCATGGCCACCATCTGCCAGGAATGGAACGGGATTCCCAGGGCGCAGGTTGCTGTGTTGAACTCCATTGTCGGTGTGACCCAACTGACATCGGCAACATCAGTGGAGCCGGGCATCACCTCTCCGTCGTCCCAAGCATCTGGGACGGATCTGTCCATGATAGTATCCATCAGCTTTTCCCATTGAGGCCGCTTGGTCTGCCTGAGACCTGCTGCCTTGTCATCTGCTGTGATTGTGCCTGCAATCTTCTTTGCGAAGTCCATCTCCTTCTTATCGTACTCTGGTGCGCCTATCTCTCGCATGTTGGCCGTCACCAGCTCGCTGAGACGTTTGTTGGGAAGCAGGTTGTAGGCCCCCTCAAGGAACTCAATCTCGTGAGTAGTCCTCGCCATGAGATCTGCCCCGTCTGCAATCTTAAGGACCCACTCATAGATCTGGTCAACCTGACTGCGTTCAGGAGCTCGTATGTAGTACCAGCTTCTTGCATAAGGAGGCACTACGTTCGGCTGCTCACCGCCCCTCTCGACCACGTAGTGAATCCGAGCCTCTTGCACGATGTGTTCCCTCATGAAGTTCACACCGGTGTTCATTAGCTCGACAGCATCAAGTGCACTCCTCCCTCTGTCCGGAGATGCTGCTGCGTGGGAGGAAACTCCATGGAAGTGGAACTTCACGGAGTTGACAGCGAGAGAACTGGTTAGCCCGGCTGAGTTCATCCAATACGGGTGGTGACTCAGGGCAACATCGACACCTTCGAAGTACCCATCTCGAACCATGAACACCTTGCCACTGTAGTTCTCCTCTGCCGGGCAGCCGAAGAACTTGATAGTCCCAGGAAGCCCATGCTTCTCTAGAGCCATGCGTGCTGCTATGGCCCCCGCCATACCTGAGGCCCCGTGAATGTTGTGTCCACAGCCGTGCCCGGGGGCTCCATCCACTAGAGGCTCCTTCTCAGTTGTCGCCTTCTGCGAGATTCCTGGAAGCGCGTCATACTCGCCCATTACTCCGATGACCGGGCCAGAGTCACCATACGTTGCGATAAAGGCCGTTGGCATTCCTGCCACCCCTCTCTCTACTGAGAAGCCGTATTCCTCCAGGGTCTTGGCAATCAACTCCGATGACTTGTATTCCACAAGCCCGAGTTCGGCCCACTCCCAGACCTTCTGACTGACGTCAATTATCTGCTCCTCGTTCTTCGAGATCCAGTCAAGTGCGGTGTTCTTGCTCATCTGCAGCTCTCCTCATTCGTTTCTGCGCAAACGTCCACATAGAGATACCGAACAACGTACAATGGGATATATCAGGCACTTCGGTACATCCAACGTTTGTGAAGACTATGACTGTTTACAGAAGACTCGGGATTAGTATCGTTCTTGGCGCAATGCTGGGTGTGCTCTGCATCATTGGCGTGGGTAGCAGGCTCTTTGCCGGAGCATACTTCGAGAACCTGTTCTATCTGATGGGCATGTGGTACAACCGTGTCACGATGGGTCTAGTCATCGGTCTAGCAGGTGGCATACTCATAGTTCAGAGAAACAACCCGAGGAGCCTGGTCAATGCTGCGCTCAGGGGACTCATCCTCGGCATCCTGATATCAAGTGCAATCTACCTTTCAGATGCATATCAGGATCTCATGAGTCTGTTTGCTGGATTTGCGTACGGTGTTGTGATTGACGTCGTTGCCACGATGCTCGACAAATGACCAATCGGACAGTGCACAGAAGGTAGGAGAGAAACCTTTCCATTTCGCGGGACATTCGATTCCAGTCGGGGCGAAACATGGTGGACTCCTTGCTAGGGTGACCAAGATTAATAGCGAATGCTAGACTAGCCCCTAACGATGTCCGCAGACAGGATACAGATGGCGAAGGTGCTTTCACACAGGGGGCGCGTGAAGTACATGAAGCACGTGGCCAACCAGGTGGACCGTAGGTCATCCACAATACTCGATCTCGGCTGTGGAGTGGGGATGCTGGCACCGCTTCTCAGGTCTCGAGCACCGCAGG
The DNA here is from genome assembly GCA_016839445.1 of Candidatus Thorarchaeota archaeon. GTDB lineage: Archaea > Asgardarchaeota > Thorarchaeia > Thorarchaeales > Thorarchaeaceae > SMTZ1-45. The sequence goes on along the minus strand of JAEOUG010000100.1, from coordinate 18,251 downwards.
CGAATATCGTCGGCCTCGACATGTCTCAGTTCCTTCTCGGAGAGATGCGAACACGAAACCCTGGCAGTAATGTGGAAACGCTTCAGGGCCGGATGCCGGAGATTCCAATCCAGACGAACTCAATTGATGCCATAGTTGCCGTGCAGGCACTTCACGAGGTCTTCCATTTCATGGGCAGCAGTCAGCTGAAGCAGACCCTGGATGTCGCACATTCGCTTCTACGCGAGGGAGGTGTGTTCGTCGCAATGGACCATCAGAATCCAGGAGAAGGCCTCGCGCGCGTTAAGATGTCGGAGAAGTCACTGGAGAAGCTCACCTACTTCAGGGACCGCTTTCAGCCGAGGAGAATTCAGTATACCGACATGCCAGGTGGAGATCTGGAGATGTCACTCAGAGACCTCTATGACTTCGTGACCAAGATCTGGTCATTCGGTACCGACCTCGAGGAAGAAGAGATGAATGAGACTCACACACCATTCACTGCGGAAGAGATAGCCAGCAAGTTCCTCGAGGCGGGCTTCACCATAGAGCACTTGCAGAATCTCAATCCGATAGAACAACGGCTCAAGCCCTTTGGAATCAAGGTCCTTGACGAGTTTGACCTCCCCGGCAGGTACTTTCTCCTGAAGGCGCGCAAGTAGTAGCACCTTGTCGCTTATGCATCGGTCCCCGGGTCCGTTGCCTGCCTGTAGGGATCATTCGTTGTAGCGGGCCCCGTGTAGGTCTCCTCAAGTTTGGCACTCACAATCTCAAGATTGGGGGAAATCATGAACCTGCCCTCCAACTGGTGGCTCTTGTCATACTGCGAGAATCCATCCTCGTTGAAGGTGTATCGCACCAAAACCTCTCTCAAGCCATCTGGATGCTCGACCACTTCAACAAGCTTCAGGAACTCGTCTTCACAGTATGGCCGCAGTGGGTTGCCCCAACCTGTCACCTCATGGATGTGGTCCAGTATCACGGACGCCAGTTCCCGCTCTGTCATCAGAGCAGGACAGACAGCTACTCAGCTATTAGGGTGTTTGCCCCAGAGAGAGGTCCTATGTCGATGGACCCAGGCCTTCCTGATACCTTCTGAAGTGGCAGGAGAATGCATTCTTCATAGAGTGGCGAGTTCTCTTGGGCTGCCGCCACCGCGAGCATGTTAATCACTCTGCCTGTGCTTTCGCACTTGAGCAGTCTGGCAAAGTGAATGTTGGCACAACGGAGTCTCATCTCACCTGTGCATCTGCTGAGGGGCTTTGCCCCTGTTGGAGAATGAGGAACCCTTACTTCAGAGGCACGTAAGCACTGCTCTTTGTGGCTCCGATACCGGGGTTGCCATGTTTGACCTGCTTGGTGGTCAATGCGAACTCACCCAACACATGCCCAATCATTTGTGGGATGATCTTGATTCGCTGGAACTCCTTGCCTGTGTGAACAGCAATAGTGAGGTCAACCATCTCGGGGAGAATGACCATATCACGGCAGTGGGTCTTGACAACAACATCCTTCCCCTTCTTGGCCTGCTTCCTTGCAGCCCTAATCTTCACGAGGAGCTTCTTCTGTCTTGGAGGAAGGCCACGCTTGAGAGTCCTTCGTCTCCTTGTTGGAAGAAGTTCGATGAGCGAGTCCATATTCATCTTGACTAGCTCTGAGAGGGGATACCCACGGTACATTGGTTCTGCTTTCTGTGACATGCAATCACCTGATATGACAAGCGAAGATGGTCGTGACTGGGCACAACAGTCGAAAACCCGAGAGGTTCCAATTTAAGCCTTGCGCACTGTCCATTGGTCAGGCCTTATCCTCTTGTTGCTCGTCTTTCGGAACGGCTGTGGGATCCTCAAGTTTTCCAGCCTTCCGGAGGGCCACACGAACCCAACCGAGGTTCGGCTCCAGACTGGGGTCCCTCACCAGAGCAACACGGGCGAACTCAAGAGCTTCATCCCATCTCTCCAGTTCGAAGTTGATCTCGGCCATGTGAAGAACGGCCAAGGCGTTGCGGTCCTCGCGCTCCAAGACGGCCTCGAAACTCTTTAGGGCCTCCTCTCTCTGACCGAGGTGCCTCAGAGTGACGCCCCTGTTGAAATAGGGAATCGGATCGTCTGGCGCATTCTGCGTGGCGATGTCAAGATGCTCCAAGGCTTCCTTGGTCAGATCGCTCTTGATGTCAGGTTCTTCCTGCATCTGCATGAGGCCCACTGCAAGGCTGACCCGGGCATTGCTGTGGGCCGGATTCAAGGCCACTATCCTACGCAGCTCTTCGACTGCCTCAATGGTATGGCCATCCGCAAGCAGGCGAGCAGCATTCCTGTAGTCCTTGTCTTTCGAGCGTCCTAGGAGAGGCATTGTATGCACCATCGAGAGGTCAGTGTGGAATCTCTTAAATCATGACCTACGAACAAGACTCTTACTCCTTATGGAATAGAAAAATGAGATAGCGGGGCCTGCAGGCCCCATTTCGGCCCAGTGGGCCTTTACTCTTCCTTGTTCTCAGAGATCTCGGTCTCGTCGAAATCGAAATCCTCGAGTGGCTCAGGTGCCGGGGTGGTAATCATGGTGTAGCCAATCCACATGGCAATGACCATGATCAGGAGTACTCCGATGAGTATTGGAACTCCGACCAGTACCTGGAAACTAGGATTCAAGAGCGGTAATAGAAGCCCAGCGTTTGCCTCAACCCACTCACGTACACCGGGGATGTTCAGAATGACTAGACCCCAGAGGTAGTATACCAGTACGAGGAACGCTAAGATGAATAGTATGGCACCAAAGGCCTTTTCTCTGCCTATTTTCGGCATCCTCCTTATCATTGCTTAAGGAACTAGGTGGGTTGACGATTCCGCACTCATAAAAGGATTACGTAGTCACAACGAGAAGTTCTCCGAGGATGAGCAGACCTCGCATTCTCAATAATTCCTACTGCGTATTGCTTATAATGGGGCGTCGCACTCCGCAGGCCTCAGTGAACACAATCAGCGGGGTGTAACGTTGGTCAAGATCATTGTACCCGTAAAACAGGTTCCTGAAGTCGCTGAAGTCAAAATCAACAAAGAGACTGGCACGTTGATCAGAGAGGGCGTCCAGAGCATTCTCAATCCCTTCGATGAGTTTGCAGTGGAGGCCGCCGTTCAGCTGAAGGAGAAGCATGAGGGAGAAGTCACCATCATCACAATGGGCCCACCTCAGGCAAGAGAGGCGCTCTTGAAGGCCCTTGCCATGGGAGGCGACAAGGCGGTCCACATGACTGACATAGCCTTTGCAGGGGCTGATACTTGGGCCACTGCACTCACGCTCTCCGGGCAAATCAAGAAGATGGAGTTTGACATCATCATCTGCGGCAAGCAAGCCATTGACGGAGACACTGCTCAGGTCGGTCCGGAACTGGCAGAACTCCTGGGTATTCCTCAGATATGCTACGTTCGCAAGATCGAACTGAGCGAAGATGCCAAGCATGCAACTTGCCACCGTGAGACAGATGAGGGATACGAGGTTGTGAGGGTCAAACTGCCAGTACTCCTCACCGCGACAAAGGGACTCAATGAACCCCGTCTACCCAGCATCATGAGCGTGATGAAATCCAAGAGCAAGCCGTACGAGGAGGTCAATGCTGAGACACTCGGCTCTAATCTTGACGACCTAGGACTGAAGGGTTCGCCAACTCAGGTGAGGAAAGTCTTCGCGCCTGAGAAGAAGAAGGGCGGTATCAAGATAGAGGCGGATGACCCGAAGGCGGCAGCCAAGCAACTTGTGGAATTCTTGGCGCAGAAGGGGGCGATCTAAAGATGGGTCTAATCTTCGACAGAGAAACCTGCAACGGATGCATGCTCTGTCCAAAGGTCTGCAGTTTCGGTGCAATCGAGAGGGACGGAGACAAGGTCAAGTTCGACCTCGACAAGTGTGTCCTCTGCGGCTCCTGCGAAGAAGTCTGTCCCGTGGACGCCATCACTATCGAGCGCAAAGCAGTTGACAAGGGTGCCATTGCGGACCACAAGGGAGTATGGATAGTTGCTGAAACGAATGATGGGAGGCTCAGGAGCGTTGCCTTCGAACTGACCTCCAAGGGCCGTGAACTAGCGGATAAGCTGGAAGAGCCCCTCACTGCTGTGCTCATCGGACACGAGATTGAGGGTCTTGCTGAGTCCTTGGTCCATCAGGGCGCAGATCATGTGCTTGTGGTTGACGACAAGATCTTCCAAGACTACACCACCGACGCATTCACTATAGCGGTCTCCTCATTGATAGCCCAACGAAAGCCAAACGTCGTGCTTTACGGAGCCACGACCAACGGAAGAGACCTCGCGCCTCGAGTTGCGGCACGAATGGGTCTAGGTCTTACAGCAGACTGCACAGGCCTGGAGATAGACAGTGAAGGACAGCTGGTTCAGACCAGGCCCGCCTTTGGCGGGAACATCATGGCCGAGATTCTCTCGCCGTACAAGAGACCCCAGATGTCAACCGTTCGACCCAACGTCTTCAAGCCTGGTGAGCCAGACAAATCACGAACTGGCAAGATAGAGAAGGTCGAGATGAACATCAGTCCGGTTCAAGTGCGAACCAGGGTACTGGAGAAGGTGAAGGAAGGCGTCGAGGGCATGAAGAGCGTAGAGGAAGCTGATGTGATTGTCTGCAGCGGACGTGGCATCAAGGACCCTGCCAATCTCGAGCTACCGAAGCAACTTGCGGACCTTCTTGATGCTGCAGTAGGCGGTTCACGACCTATCGTGGATCTTGGATGGCTCCCTCCGAGCCAGCAGGTCGGCCAGTCAGGCAGGACTGTCTGTCCAAAGCTCTACTTCGCTCTCGGGATATCAGGCGCAATTCAACATATAGCCGGCATGAGCAGTGCTGACATCATCGTGGCTGTCAACAAGGACCCCGAGGCGCCCATCTTTGAGATTGCAGACTTCGGCATCGTTGGTGACATCTTCCAGGTACTGCCTGAGATCATTGCTGAAGTCAAGAAGATTCAGGAAGCGAGATAGAGACCAGACATCTGCCAATCATTGGCTGCCAGAGAAGGACGCTCGAGAAGCCCTAGCTGCTCTCAGTGATTCCTCCGACCTGGGGTAGTGCAGAAGGTCAACCAACGGAAGGCATATCGGTGTAGACAACCATAGTGTTGGGCAGGCACGTACGGAGCAAGTTCCGATGATGCTTGTTGTTCTGGCTTGCCTTGGTGCATGGTCCAGATTGGGTGGAAGTAGGACGAAGAGAGCATACGAGACTCTCTTTGTTGGAGTGCTAATGGCGGGCATGACTGCGTTCACTGCTACCAGTATACCCATCATAGAAATCCCCATCGGGCCAGAACAGGAACTCAGAGTAATGCCTCCAACGGCCTTTCCGTTTACGATTCAGCAACACCGAGACTATGACACCAACCAGTTCTACTACAGAATCGTCATTGGGTGGCCTGACGGCATCCAGATCTTCCGCACGGTCGCTACTGATGACCAGAGCGAGTTCATACATTGGACTCACTTCGGAATGATGGTGATTCTAGGGCTCTACATGTTGGTAAGCGTTCCCTTCACTGTCGCAGGTCTGATCCGTTTCGAGCCAGGGAAAAAGAGAGCTGCTGTCGAGGACGAGAAACGTAATGATAGACGGATTGGCCTCCTTATGGGAGCCCTCCTGTTGTTTGCCGTTTCTGCGTTCTTCTACCTGTTTGATCTGGCAATCCCATATTGGACACGCCATATAGTATTCATAGCAGCGTTCTCGGGACTGTACATAGGGCTTGGGCTCTTCCTCATAGCTCTGCTGTTGCCTTCTTCACGCAAAGCCAAGAGCTCGGTGGCAGAATTAGAGAGTGAGGCTGGGTAGCCGGGAAGCCACCCACCCTCCTTATACTAGTAGGCTTCTAGAAATCGTATGCCTTCAGGGTCTTTCGCTTGTTCTCCTTGCAGCGACCAGCTGCGGCGGAGAGGGCCTCATGCATGACGACGTTGAATGCATCGTAGGCATCGCTGCCCACCATCATGCCATTGTCCTTGGCGAAGTCCTGGATTGCCTTCTTTACGAAGTAGGTGTACTTTGGTTTGGCCGGAGCCTTCTTCTTTGCCATTTCTGATATTTCACCCTCATCAAGTAAGAGTGAACCTTCGGCCGCTATTTCACTAATAAACAAATCCCGTAGAAATGACTTCTAGGCCTTCAGGACAGGTTTTTGAAGAATACCACACTGGTGTCAGCAAAGCACTGGTTCCTTGGAACACATGTTCCAAAACTGTACTCTGACCGCAGAGTTTAAATGTAAGTTTATACAGTAACTGTAATATCACAGAATTAAGTGACACGACGATGAGCGACGACATTGACAAGATTCGGAAGGAACTCGATGATGTGCGCCGGCTCAAAGAGGAGCTGGCCCGAGAAGTTGAGGATGTCCGTCGAGAGAAAGAGAGACTCGAAAGACGTAGAGAAGAGAGGGACATCCGGGATGAGAGAGATGAGCTTCGGCACCAGAGGGAACAGCTGAGGAAGGCCAGGCGAATCACAAGGCCTCGTCCTCCGCCACCCGTCCGTGTGCCGGAGATTGACATTGACCTCTCCAAGGTGACTGACTCTCTTGAAGACATGATGGACGGCTTAGGAGAGCAGATCGAGATGAGCCTCAGGCACGTCGACGGAACCCGAATTCCAGGATTCCGCATTGCCAGGAGCGCACGAAGAGGAGCCAAGACCAAGTCCCGCGCAAAGAAGTTCGAGGAGATTCCTCCTGAACGCGTTGCCAAGATTGTGAGCCCCTTGGGAAGCGAGGAGCGTCTGAGGATAATCGACCTCCTCAAGACGGGTGGCAAGAAGTTCAACGAGATTGAACAGCACACTGGCAAGACAGGAAGCTCCCTCACGCATCACCTCGATCCTCTCGTGGAAGCAGGATATGTGGTCAAGGGAGAGGTCAGGGGCACCTACTACGTCACTGTAGAAGGACGCCTGGCCTATCGCCTTGCACAGTGGCTGACCAGCAGAGTTGAACGCCAGCAACGAAAGAGCGGCAACGGCAGTGCCAACGAGACGGATGTCGATGACGACGAGGCCGAGGTTGGCGTCGAATTCGAACCAGAAGAGGATGAAGCCTCCGAAGAGCAAGAAGGTAACAGCTATTCATACCACTACGAGACCGAGGGCGATGAGTCCCAGCCTCGAGAAGGCGAGGACCTGGATGATCTAGATTGGAAGGACTAAGGAGATACGAATGATGAAGCGACTGATACCAGACAAGAACGTGATGACGACCACAGAGGATCATGACATCCTCTCACATGAGAAGGCCTATGTCAGGATGGAGGCAGGCTGCCTGTGGGTATACATCCTCGACGATGGTGTTCGAGTTGGAGCGGCCTTCATAGGACCAGCGAGTTTCGCAGTTGATGCTATCGCAGAGACCGATGTTGGCGCCATGGGAGAATCTGTTGTTGGAACCCTCGATGGAGTCCAGTTCTACATCGGACCGAACTCCCTTGAGAATGTCTCCAGGGAGGCGACTTCTGGTGATCTCCAGAGTCAAGGATTCGCCAGCGAAGAAGCGCTTGTAAGCACCATCGAGACCGCCATAGTGGAGCAGTTCAATGGGGACACCAAGAAGACGAAGCTGGACAAGAAGGAGAAGTCCTCCATCTTCCTCGGCAAGGACTCCGATGGCAAACCGGTTGTGCTCGTGATGGGAGAAGACAGAGGTCTCGTCTTCACACACGGCAAGAACGTCTTCGTTCTGGGCGAGGACAACATGGTTTCCGTTAGCAAGTCAGGCGTAGCCATCACCAACAGGGATGGGAAGAACCTGATTGTCGGAAAGGGAGGCATTGTCGGACTTGACAACTTCCTCGATATAGGCCCCATAGTGACGAGATCAGTTACCGAGGCCATGAAAGGGCTTAGGGGACTCAAGTCACTCAAGTCCATGAAGCGCGGCATGAAGGGTTGGCCATACTCCTGGGATGACGTAGACGACTTCGACTGGGATGACTGATTCAGAGCTTGCTAGCTTTCGGTAAGTACACTCCGAGCCTCCGCCCGAATTCGCGGGGGCTCACTCCTCCTTTTCTCTGACTTCCCGTTGACACTACGTGGCAGACCGCATAGCCCTGGGCCGTATCTGCAGCTCGTATAGCGAGAAGTACTTGCCTTCCTTGGCCATCAGGTCTGCGTGTCGGCCAGACTCCACGATCTTGCCTTTCTCGATTACGACGATGCGGTCAGCATTGACAATCGTTGAGAGTCTGTGTGCAATGACAATAGAAGTTCGCCCTTCGAGGAGTGCCTTCATCCCCTTTTGGATAGCGTGCTCTGTGTAGACATCGATGGAACTAGTGGCCTCATCAAGGACTAGTATCTTCGGATCAGCCAAGAGAGCCCGAGCGAAGCTCACAAGCTGTCGCTCACCCTCAGAGAGGCGACCACCCCTCTCTCCAACCTTAGTATCGAAGCCTTCATCCAGGCTCTCAAAGATCCGTCGTGCACCGATTACCTCAGTGGCATGAAGGATTTCCTCGTCAGTTGCGTCAGGCCGAGCGTACTTGACGTTGTCTTTGATTGTACCCTGAAACAGAAAGGGGTCCTGCAGGACCAAGCCGATGTTGCTGTGCAGCGACTTCTGGGTGACGTCTCGAATGTCTATACCGTCGATTCTTACGGCCCCGGACCCTCGCTTGACATCATAGAAACGATTGAGGAGACTGACCACAGTGGTCTTGCCAGCGCCTGTGTCACCTACGAGAGCTATTGACTGTCCTGCGGGGATTTCCAGATCGAAGTCCTCCAAGACCAGAGGACCCTCACGATAGCCGAAGGTGACATTGTCGAAGTGAATGTGGCCTTCAATCTCGCCGATTGGTCTCGCATCTGGTGAGTCGACTACAACTGGCTCTTGGTCAATGATGGTGAATACTCGCTCCGCACCGGCAAAGGCGCTCTGTACCGAGGTGTAGAAGTTGGCGATGGTGAGGATTGGCCGGAAGAAGCGGTCGTTGAATTGGACAAAGAGCACTATGGTGCCCAGAGTGGCCGACCCGCCGAGATACAGCATGCCGCCAACGAAGAGGATCACAGCTATGCCCATTCCGCTGATCAACCGAATCACTGGGAAGAACATAGCCTGCGACCCACCCGCCTGGACGTTGGCATCGTAGTCAGCCTTGTTGAGTTCTCTGAACCGCTCGGCACTGATGCGCTCTCGAGCAAAGCTCTTGGTCACCTTCGCCCCCGAGATGCTCTCTGCGTAGTTGGCCGTCACACTCGATATCGTCTTTCGCGTGCTTCGATATGCCTCTCGAAGGCGCTTGCGGAAGTAGACCGTGGTCAGCAGCAGTATGGGCACAATGGAGAGCGACGCGAGGGCCAGCGTGAAGTCCACCGTGAATATCACTACGCCTATCCCGAATACTATGAATATCTGGGCGAAGGTGCTGATGAGTTCTCCACCTAGGAGTTCGCTCATCCTATCCACATCGTTGGTTATCCTCGATATGACTCGTCCTGAAGACGACTGATCATAGAAGTCCTCTCCCATTCTCTGGAGCTGGTCGTATAGGTCCTGTCGGATATCGTAGACTGCCCCCTGCCCCATGACTGCCATCAGATACTCCTGACCATAGGCCGTCACCCACGTTACACTGAGCAACGCAACGTAGAAGAGAGAGGTCACAAGGAGGGCGGAAACGTTGCCACCTGCAAAGTCGACATCGATTGCGTGCTGAAGTATGAACGGAGCATAGATTGTGACAGAGATGTTTACCGCAGTGAGGATGACCACTCCAAGAAACGAGCGCCTGTACTTCAGAAGGTATAGAGTCATACGCTTGAGTAGAGTGAAGTCAGCGAACTCGTAGGTCCTTGCATCTGGATCGTCTTCTCGGTCTAGGCTCACTGCAAGTCCCTCCCACCAATCTCAATCTCCGCTCCCGTGGTGCCCGACAAGTGCGCCGCCAGTTCCATCTCTACTAGAGTAGAATGAATGGAGGAGTAGAGACCTCCCTGTTCCACAAGTTGGTCATGGGATCCCGATTCTACAATCTGACCTCTTTCCATCATGACGATCTTGTCTGCATTCCGGACTGTGCTAAGTCTGTGGGTGATGATGAAGGTGGTCCGGCCCTCCATGAGATTCTCAAGCGCTTTCTGTATGAGCATCTCTGTCCTTGCATCCACGGAGCTGGTGGAGTCATCCAGAATCAGAATCTTTGGGTCAGCCAAGAGAGCTCGCGCAATCGCAATCCTCTGCTTCTGGCCGCCGCTTAGTGTGACACCACGCTCTCCAACCTCAGACTCATAGCCGTTCTCAAGGGTCATGATGAAGTCATGAATCATTGCTGCTCTCGCAGCAGCCTCCACTTCCTCGCTGGTCGCATCAGGCCGCGCAAAAGAGATGTTCTCCCTCAAGGTCGCGCTGAAGAGGAAGGGATCTTGATGGACCATGCCAATCTGCCTGCGCAGGTCGTTGAGGGAATAGAGGCGCACATCCTTGCCGTCTATGCAGATTGTCCCGGGGGCTTCAACCGGAATGAGTGACCCATCTATCAGGACATGACCATCTTGTACTCTGTACTCAGCGTCTTCAATCCTCACTAGACCCTTCTCATCCACTCGATGGACTCTGCCATCAACTGTGACCTTGTGGTCCGTATCTGCATCGTAGAACCGAGGAATGAGGTTGACCAGACTCGTCTTCCCCGACCCGGTTCCTCCTAGCAAGGCGACAACATCGCCCGGCTCAACGTGCAGTGTGACATTCTTCAGGATTGGCCGCTCACCGCCGTAGCTGAAGTATACATTGTCGAAATCCACCTTGCCTTCAAAGGCTACGAGCTCAACGGGGGTCTCAGGGTCCATGATGTCGTCTCTCACATCGAGCACATAGAAGGTCCTCTCGCCCGCCGCCGAGGCTCTCTGATACATGCCCACTCCCCAGCTAAGGAATCTGGCCGGAAGCATGAGCATACCCACGAGACTGATGAAGCCAACGAACTCCCCGTACGTCAACGCCCCGGAGATTACTGATGCACCGCCAGTGTAGATCAGCAGCCCCGTTATAATCCCGAAGATGGAGGGCAGCATAGGTTGGAAGAACGCCAGAAGCCGACTGGCCTCTACTCTCAGGTCCAGGAATCCACGATTCTCAACTTCAACCCTCTGAGCCTCGCGTTCTTCGGTAGCGTATGATCTGATGACCTTGTGGCCCACAACATTCTCTGCAAGGACCGTGCTCAGCACACCGTACTGGCTGCGGGCCGCGTAGAAGACCGGGCGCACCTTCCTTGCGAACATGTAGATGAATGATACTATCACTGGTAGAAGGAGGAGCATGTACAGAGTCAACGGTGGACTGATCGACCACATGACGTAGTAGGTCCCAATCAACTGGGCGAAACCGATGAAGATGACACGGTAGCCCCAGTAGAGGAACTCCCGCATTGTGGTCACGTCAGTTGTCACTCTGGCCAGAAGCTGTCCGGTCTCATGCTTGTCGTAGAATGAGAGATCCTTCTCCATGAGGCTTTCATAGAGTTCCTCTCGCAGTTCGTAGATGACCTTCTGGGAGGATATCGCCGCGCCGTACCGGCCTGCAATGTCGAACAACGCATAGAGAAAGATCAGAGCCGCGTAGAATAGAACATATGGAAGAAGGAGAGTGAAGTCGGCGGAGAGAATGACTGTGTCAATGACACTGACTAGCACACCGGGGGTCATAAGATTGAAGGCCGTCCCTATGCCAGCGCATGCCAAGAAGCCGAAAAACAGGGCCTTGTGTCGTAGAGAGTAACTCAAGAGACGACGCATGTGGCCCATTCACTCAGCTCCTACCGATTGCCGACTCTTGAAGATGATAAGAGTTCCGCAACTTGCACATCAATCAGCTCCGATATTAGAGGCGCAGGTCAGACCTCACAACTCTTGGCAAGTCGGACTCCGAGGTCTCTGCACTGCTGGAGGGCTTCCTGTCCCGGGTAGTCCTTCGCTTTCAGTGGCACCTCGATGACCATGGACGCACCCAACTCCTCCAGTTTACTAGTAATCTCATCGGGAGCCTCGCCACTCCAACCATACGATCCGAATCCGGCGGCAGGAAGAGAGTCAAGGGACGATAGCTCGGCCAGGAGCCTCTTGACCATAGGAAGAACCCTCTTCATGCGGGTAGAGCTACCAACGGCAAGCGCGCAGTAGGAGTCCACCTCCTTGAAGTCTGCAGCCTCAACGAGGTCGCAGTCCGCTCCCGCAGACCTAGCGCCTTCGCAGATTGCCTCGGCCATTGCCTTGGTTCTTCCGCGAGTGCTCTCGTACACAACTCCTACTTTCATCATGGCTCATCTGAGCCTCTGCAATGTGTAACAAAAGACTATCGACAGGGACCATCGCCTACATAAGGCGTACAAGATACCGCCAGCGCGTGAAGAAAGCAGCACTGAAGCAGAAGGCTGAAGCTGTCTGCTCCAGACTCATGGCAGAATACGGCACGCATGTTAGCTCTCGACGACTCCCTGCCATTGACGAGCTGGTGATGACCATTCTGAGTCAGCACACCAACGACGTGAACATGCTGAGGGCCTTCAGGGGACTTCAGGAGAACTATGAGAGCTGGGAGGAAGTCCTGGAGACCTCAGAGGAAGAGCTTGGAGAGGTGATTCGCGCGTCGGGCATGTACAGAATAAAAGCGAAGAGAATTCAGGCCACCCTTCAGGAGATTCAGAATCGAGTGGGAGACCTCGATCTCTCACTGCTGGAGTCCATGTCAGATCGTGAAGCAATGTCGTGGCTGACTTCTCTATATGGAGTTGGACCTAAGACTGCAGCCATTGTCCTTCTGTTTTCTCTTGGGCGCCCAGTCCTGCCTGTTGACACTCATGTGTGGAGAGTGACAAAACGCCTAGGTCTCGTTGATGAAGGCGTTAGCAGAGAGAAGGCCCAAGTTCTTCTTCAGGAGCTCATCGACGCCAGCTGCATTCCCTCACTGAACAGCAACCTGGTGAAACACGGGCGCGAGGTATGCAAGGCCCAGAACCCCCAATGCGCTTCCTGCTTTTTGGACAGCCTATGTGACTTCTACAGGGAATCCATGTAGCGACTCCCCTAAACAGGCATATTCAGCATCTTAGAAGGCATGCATATCATCACATTAAAGAGAGAGTGCCATGCCTTTGCATAGACGCACGACGATTGAACCTCGCCGAGGAGTGAACTATGATGTTGCAGGGGCTGTTTACACCTGACACGTTGCTTCTGATTGGATTGGCATTGGTCCTTGCATACTTCGGTTCACAGATTATGAAAGCCGTAGGAATTCCACAGATACTAGGCTTCATGGTTGCAGGTCTCTTTCTTGGAGTAATAGGGTGGTTTGACACTTCAACCAGGCTAGGTCTCACACCCTTAGTAGACATAGCCCTTGGACTCATCGGCTACAATATTGGGCTAGAGATAAGAAAGGAGGTCTTCGGCGGGCAAACAAGAAGAATGTCGGTCATACTCCTTGCAGAGTCCATCCTGACGTTTGTCTTGGTGACCCTCCTGGCAGTGGCGATAATTGGGCAGTGGCACATTGCCATCGTATTCGGCGCGGTTGCTAGCGCCACTGATCCAGCTTCGACAGTCATGGTGATTTGGGAGAGGAAATGCAAGGGCAATCTAACAGAGACCCTCATGTTCATTCTAGCCATGGATGACATCATCGCCATCCTACTCGCGGACATCTCAATCTCGATTGCAGTGCTCTTCTACGCTGGCTCCGGAACTCTCTCCATCACCATGGCATTAGTGACTACCGCCTATGAGATAGCTGCATCATGCGCCGCTGGAGCTGTCCTTGGCGCAGTAATGGTCTTCTTTGTGAACCGGGAAGACAATCGGAGAGAGATACTTGAATTCGAACTGGGAATGGTTGTTCTCCTTGTGGGTCTAATGTCGTGGCTGCACTTGAGCCCAATCCTCTCTAGCATGGTCTTTGGGTTCATGGTAGGCAACTACGTGAGCACTGACAAAGACCCGGTGAGTCATACACTGAAGGTAGTCATGTCTCCTATTGTCATGATCTTCTTCGTCATCGTCGGAGCGTCAATTGACCTTTCAGTCATAGTGCAGTACACCGTGGTTCTTCTCGCAGGGACCTACGTACTCGGTCGGACGGCAGCGAAGTACTTCGGTGCCCGAGCAGGGGCCGCAGTAACTGGGACTCCGCCCTTGACTACCAAGTACCTAGGTCTCTGTCTGATGTCACAGGCCGGAGTGGCTGTCGGTCTCTCGCTCATCGTAGAACAGAACTTCATGGCGCTGGGTGTCCCCGAGGCGGAGTACTTCGGCGTTCTCATCCTCAATGTGGTGGCACTCACGACCATGATTCTGCAGATCTTCGGGCCCATTGCCGCTAGTGAAGGGCTCCGGAGGGCAGGAGAATTCCCGGAGGACCTTTGCGAACCCGGAGCAGAAGATGGAGACTCGCCGAGCCTAGAGCAAGAAGTCAATGAAGAGAAACCTCCTGGCTAGCAGACCTTATGCACATTCTTTAGGCGATAGGTCATCGTTGGGTGCATGACAACTCGCGGCTGCATACGAGAAGAGCCTTGGGAGATCCTGTGCAGAGTCATCAAGCAAGAAGGATCATGCGCAGCAGGTCACCAAGTTGGAGATGAAGTCCTCTTCACGGGCGATGAGGTGAGGGGCAAGATATGCATCAGCGCACACTACTCGATGCTACCAAAGATCTACGCCATGATGTATAACGCCAGGTTTCCTTGGCTGAAAGATCAGTGCGTCGCCACTCATGCCTGTCCCGACGGATTCAATCCCGTGATGTTTGAGCTCATTAGGAGGCCGAAGGAATAGACTAGAACTCGTCATCTGAGGACTCGGCGGAACCTGCGTACGGATCCTCTTCAGGGTCCAGAAGAGGCTGGAAGGCCCCTCTCATGTCCTCAAGGATTGCATCATCTTGAGGTCTGTTGCTCATGATTGTCAGTGTCCGGCCGTACCAGCCGCAGTCAAGACAGTAGTAGGCAGGCTGGAACGAGCCAATGAACCCCAAGTCGTGGTAGGAAGTCAGATCGATGACCCTTGGACTCTTGCAGTTAGGGCAGATTGCTATGTCAGCTGTAACGCCCTTTCGTTTGAGTTCGTCCAAAGCCGCCCTCACAGCACGTAGACGGCGAAGGTCTCTGAGTTCCTGCCTCGACAATTGCCCCGTTCCAACGTCGGACATGAGGTCACCAACAGGAGACCCATTGCCTCGGCTTATACAGGTTTGCATAGACGAACGGCTGTACTCGGGCAAGCCTGCAGACGAACGCACAAATCCATCTACGAAACACCTTTCTGTAGATGGAATATGACGAACCAAAGGTTAGGAGCCGTTTGCCGTGTCACACCGCAGTGCCATCCTTGTCACTATTCTCTTTGCGTCACTGATCTTGCAGGCGGGGAGCATCCAGGCGGAATCGCACACCCCATCCGCTTGGCCCGGTGGCCTCATCATAGACCACTCCTGCATAGATCTAGGTGCAGTACCTTCTCAATGGATAGATGCAGCCCAGAGTGATGTTCGAGTACACTATGCCCACACAAGTCACGGTAGCCAGATTACCACTGGGTTGGGCAGGATTGAGGCCAGCGACGCCACCTTTGACAGCTCAATAGGCGGAGGATACCTCCCCACCGACTCGGGGGCACTATGTATACTGGACGGGAATCCTCCGGAGTCTTACATAACTCCCGATCTCTATTGGCAGGGACCCTCTGCAAGAGCCCTCACTCAGACCACCATCGACGACAATCCGACACTGACGGTCTCACTATGGTCCTGGTGCACGCAGCTAGACTACTACGATGCAGCTGGTACGCAGGAGTATCTCGATGCAATGACCATGCTAGAGAATGCGAATCCAGGCATCACCTTCATCTACATGACCAGCAATGCTCAGGCGGGAGGCAGTTCTGGCTACAACCGCTGGATCAACAACCAGATGGTCCGGCAATACTGCCTTGACAACGACAAGATCCTCTTCGACTTCGCGGACCTAGACTGTTGGAGTGGGGGAGAACACAGCACGTACGCCTACGATGACGGAGAGCAGGTACATGATGTGCCCATAGAGCACGAAGACTTCAACGGGGATGAGGCCGGACACACGACGTACACAAGTTGCGAGCAGAAAGCCAGAGCCTTCTGGTGGATGGTCGCCACACTTGCAGGGTGGGACAACCCGTACACCTCTTCCTCATCGACTTCCTCCACGGCAACCGGTACAGGAACTGGCACTACTGGATATCCAATGGATTGGCAGACTCTTGCTTTGACGGGCGGAGTGCTTGCAGTTCTGGTCGTCGTTGGAGCAATCGGCGTTAGAGTGCGCAAGTAGTGTGGCAAGATTTATATACTAACAATAGTTAATCGCGACCATGAATTCTACAGACAATTTCCGGCTATTTCAAATTCTGAACATAATAGCTGTGCTGTTCAGCATAGTCGTGAACAGCCTCGCGAACATCGTTCAATTCTTCGGGGTCACCACAGGAGAGGTGTCCGACCTATTCTTCAACTACTTCACGCCGATAGGCTACACGTTTGCCATCTGGGGAGTAATCTACACCCTGATCTTCGTGTTCATGGTCTATCAGGCAAGGACTAGTCAGAGAAGCGAATCGTACCTGAAAGAGATTGGATTCCTCTATCTTCTTGCATCAATATTCAATGTTGCCTGGTTGGTGATGTTCCACTATGCAGCAGTTGTACCGTTCATAATCGTGGTGGACATGGTGCCCATTCTGCTGTTCTTCTTGACACTGATGTGGACATACCTACGCCTAGGCATTGGGGTCAAGGAAGTATCTCGAGGAGTTAAGCTGGCTGTGCATCTGCCGGTTAGCGTCTACTTCGGGTGGCTCTCGGTAGCCCTCGTGGCCAACATCGCCGCGGCGCTGAACTTCCTGATTCCTGGCATTCCAGATCCCACTCAGCATCTACTGACCGTAGTTATACTGGCAGTGGTTCTGCTGATTGCGCTTCTGACACTGTTCAAGAGAAGGGACTTCGCCTTCGGTCTCGTGATAGTCTGGGCCACCACAGGCATCGCCTGGAAGTGGACTGCAATCCCGCTACTCTTCTTCACAGCTGCTGGCGTTGCAGTGATTGTCTTCGTGGCAATCCTTCTGCTGCCATTGATAATGAAGAAGAAGATAGTGGACTTCTACATGGTCCGCGACAGCCAGTAGAGATTCACATAGCTGGGTCCGAGAGGGCCCAGCCATCGTTTTCTTTCATATTGGTTCTTTGAAGTGTTTTGAACCCTCATGAACCTTAATTCGTGAAAAGCGGTTCTATGATTCCTTATTCTCCTCTGTTTTGACCGCCGTTTCTCATCTTCATTATATATAGATTCGAGGGGCGACACTCGGTGAATGTTTTGAAAAAACGCATGCTTTCACGATTAGCGCTTCTAGCAATGTTGTTCATGCTTGTTTCATCATTCTCCCCTGCAACCGGGTTTGCAGCTGGAGATGATCATGACACAACGACTGATGCGGATGATGATCATACCACCGAAACAGAGCACGAATCTGAAGAGGAACACGAGATCGAACACCATCGGGACTCAGACAGCACCGTCTGGATAGAAACCGACGTTATGACCGTGACTCTCAGCCCTGACATGCCCTCCTATCAGTACTGGTACACCTCCGATGCAAACGGGAGCCACGCCAGGTTCATGGTCAGCTACCTGATGATTGTGGAGTTCGAGGACAACAACTCCGATGGCGTCTATCAACCAAATGAGACCATCGCCTTTGCCCCCCTTGATGCATTCAGCTGGGCTTTGCAGACTGGATCCATCACCGACGGATTAGGCAATGTTGTCGAGGTTTACGCCTCCTACACGAAGGGCGGCCTAAGCTCCGAGTGGGAGGATGATTGGTTCGAGGATTGGATGCCGGGGCATGACGACGAAGAAGAGTCAGCACTTCTCGCCAGCGAAGATGACTACGACTTCTCCAAGTTCGAAACAATGACGCTCCAGTTCTACGGCCACATCTACAGGACTGACTTCGCCGGTAACGTCACAGACGACCAAGGAGTGCAGGCCAACTACACTATCGAAGGTGGTGTAGAACTCAAGGTTGACATCGAGATTGGTAACTTCCCATTCGAGTCCAATACCTCAAAAGTCGCAGTACTCAACTATCTCCGTGAGGACGTTTCATCTGATGACTCCGATCATCACTACCTGCTTCACGAAGAGAGTGGCGAAGACGAGATTGACTCAGACGATGTGACTGAGTAC
>JAEOUG010000099.1 GCA_016839445.1 Candidatus Thorarchaeota archaeon | reverse complement strand
TGAGAAGCCTCAACGTTCCATCTGAGTCGACCAAGTCCTCAGGCCTCATCGAGTACACGATCTCCATCCAGCGCTTGTGGAACTCTGGGGTGTAGAACTGCTTGTAGAGCTCCATGAAGAGCTGGGCTTGACGTGTCTTGTTCTGATTCCTGAGCTGAACAACAGCCAGTGCCGCAGCCACTATGACGCTTACGCATGCGACAACGACAGACGCCAATGCGATCTCAATTCCCTGCATCATCTCACCACGCCGAAGTACGGGCGCGCGGAACTCGCATATGAGTTTTCCCCACTATACGAAGATTGAGGGGACTCTCCGCAACCGAAGAGGCTCAAGCCGAATGACCGTCCTGCACGCCACCATCACTGGTTAGTAGGCCGCCATTCGTAGCTGACTAGACACCAGTCGTCCTGCAGCCCAGAGGCCCTATACAGCTCGTATGCAGGCCTGTTCGCCAAGTCGACATTCAAGCTCAATGTCTCGAAATCCGCCTCCTCAAGCCGTGCGCAGACATCAGTGAGCAGATACTTGGCCAGACCTGTTCCTCTGCATTCTGGAAGAACACCCATCTGCCATAGGTGCCCATTCTTCGCTCCGTGTGTTGGTCTCACAAGAGCAAAGCCAATCATCTTCGCCCCACGATAGAGTGCACAGGAGGCCGCCTCAATCAGGTCGTCGGTGAAGTCAAACGCTTCTTCAAAGAATGCTTTCCGTTCCTGCTCCCCAAGCGTCAGGAAGCTCCGATCCTCTCCGCTCCGGAAAGCTTCGTACCAGCATTCATAGAGGCTCTCACGATTCGCTTCGAATAACGGCCTTCTCTCAACTGTTTCTGGGAGGGGAGATGCCTTGATTGTCAGCTCGGAGATACCAGCTCGCATGTGTTGAATCTCTTCAAGAACTGAGAACCCGTGACCCTGAAGTAGGGACTTGACGCTGTCAGAGTGCTGATCACGTGGAAAGGACAGCTCCAACCTTGAGATACCCTCTTGCGTGCATACAGCTATGGCCGTCTGAAGCAAACTCTCAGATACTTCGGATGCATCGTCACCAGGTAGCGCAATCGGGAGTCCGCCCAAGAACCACGGGTTGACTTCTGCCTGTTTCTCCGCCTTGTAGTGGAGCACGAGGCAACCAACTGGCACTCCCTTTTCTTCAGCGAGAACTACGATGTCAGCAGTGTCTGCGAAGCTTCGCTTCATCGCATTCTCTACGTGATCCAATGTGGTCTCTGAGCGCCAGACACCACTGGCTTGCTTGGCCTTGAGGATGAATGAAGAGAGCGCTCTCAAATCCACATTGCTCATGCTGTGCACACTGACATCCATGGATTCCCACTCTCCTGTCAGGAGATAGACGGCTCTTATGTATCCTAGCAGCTGCGCTGGATAGGTTGACCAGGCTGAACCCGATGACAAGGAAAGGAGCATCGCAACCAATACAAGAAGCATCCATTAGGGTTCAAAGAAGAATGGGTCTTATGGTCAGGAGAAGTCCAAGAAGGGCCATTGGCGTCATTGCCCTTTCTTCCATGATTGTGATATCGATTCTCCTGATAGTACCTTACATCACGCCATCGCCTCCAGAACCTCCTGAAGGTACGTCACTGGACATCTCTCAGAAGCCCAACATGATTTCCAACCCGGGGTTTGAGTCAGGCGATTACGGTCCACAGAACATCCCAAGTGAGTGGCATGAGATCGAGAGCACTGCGGAATACGAGTGGGTCAACGAGTCCAGCCTTGTCCATTCAGGGTCGAAGTGCATACGACTTGGGAACGCTTGGAACGAAGAGGGCTCCGAAGGGAGAGCTCGTGTGTATACAACTGTGACTCTTGAGTCCAATGCAAACATCACCAACAGGCGCTTCCTTCTTCACCTCTGGACACGGACCGACAATGTTGAGCTCGGTTCTGTCTGGGTTGTGGTCTGGTATCGGACAGTGCCGGAGATTCTGACCTACGACCTCTTCAGATGCAGCAACTCAACAGACTGGGTATCTAGCGACTTCATCCTAGAAACAATCCCTTCAGAAACGACGATATTCCAGATCGAGTTGATGCTTGATAACGCGCCCGGCTCAGCCTGGTTTGATGATGTCTTTCTTGTCGAGTTGAACTCCACGGAGTATGAGACCGTATCACAGCTGGAACGCTTTGCGCCACTCAACTGGTCCGGCTCTACTCCAGCCGGGACTCCCGGCGCTTCAACTCATCTTGAGCAGATTGATGGCGCGTGGTGGCTTGTTGATAGTACTGGGAGCTGCTTCTGGTCTACTGGGGTCTCTTCTGACTGGGTCGATCCCTACGTCAACCCCTATCTCTGGACAAATCTCGGAATCACTGACCAGGCGGGTCTTGACCAGTACATTGGTAAGGTCCGAGTGCGGCTCAAGGAGGACCTCAATTTCAACACCAACTACCGCGATACAGTCTACGGAGCCACGCGAAACCACATTGCGTGGATGAACTTCGGCACTGAGATATCAGTCAACGGGACAACGCCCTCCTGGGTCCTCAAGGATCACGCAGGAATCACGTTTGGAGGAAACGGGGCTCATCAGTTTCCCGACCCGTTTGACCCGACATGGCAGACCTTGATCTATCAGTTGGCCTACGACGGGATGACGCCGTGGCTCCTCTCCCTTCCCGATCTGATTGGATACTGGACTGACAATGAGATGCAATACGGTCCGGTCTACAAGTACATCTACAACGACGCCTGCATGAGCGTCTTCATCGAATGGTTGCAGGGCAATCTGACCAATCTGGTCGAGGGTGCAGAACTCCCGCCGAACCAGGTATACACAGATATCAACGAGCTGAATGACGCCTGGTCGAGCTCGTGGCATACTTACGACTACGCCTCCTGGGAGGAGCTGCAGTCGGGGGCCGACCCCGTACGGATTCGGGGGTGGAATGATACTGCTGTGATGGATGACGTGTCTGCCTTTGAGAGGGAGATCTATCGGGCCTACTGTCACTATGTCATAGACGCAATCCGGACTGCAGAGGACGCCGTTGCGACCGACCACAAGCTCATCATATCGAATCGGATAGCCTACTCAGGTCCTAGCTATTATACGCGATGCTTGAAGCGTGTCATGGACCTCTTCTCGGACTTCGACATAATCGGGCTGAACCTCTATCCTGTCTACAATAGGATGCGAACCCATTACGTGCGAGAATACCTCGAAGATTTGGAAGACACAATCGTAAGCACGACCGGCCGACCGTTCATCGTCGCCGAATTCGGCCTTGGAGGGAGAGACTCGGGTGTCCCCGTCGAGAGGTGGAGACCGCACACTGTGGACACCCAGGAGCTCAGGGGCATTGGGTACAGGAACCTGGTGAATCAACTCTTTCACCTACCCTATTCACTGGGAATGCACTGGTACAAGTGGTCAAACGAGTACTACTCGAGTGGCTACTACGACCCACGTAACTGCGGCATTATCGATGACTACGACGATTACTATCAAGACCTGGCTTCGCACATAGCCTCAGCAAATGGATATGTCAATACCTGCGGGCGGAGCGGAGCTGTCTCCATAGCGAGCTTCTGTTGGGACTCACTAAGCGTGACAATCATTGATGGAACCTGAGCTGAGTGACTACGCCTGTATTGCATCCCAGGCAATGTCGCAGGCCTGCTGGATACGGTTCTCATTCATCTCTACTATCCCCATCTGATGGAATCTAAGAAGGGTGATGACCGGATAGTAGGCAAAGGACGTCAGGATTGGCAGGGGGATGTCCTTGATCAGATTCTCTCTGATTCCTTGCTTGAGAAGAGAGTCAACAGCCCGATAGAGCTCAAACTCCTCCACTCGGACACTCCCTAGCATACCGGTCTGCTCGAACTGCTCTCGATAGGCGAGATACTCCGGATGATTGAGGTTGAATGAGAAGGAGTGTTGCCAGATGGACTTGAAGGCCTCCTTCACGGCCATACCCTCCCGTAAGCCCTCAAGCGCACCATCAC
>JAEOUG010000098.1 GCA_016839445.1 Candidatus Thorarchaeota archaeon | reverse complement strand
CCGTAGCCTCTTGCAGATCTGAGAACTCCCTTCTGTCAACGACGAGGAGCCGTAGAATCTGGAGCCTCTTCTCGTTCGCCAACGATCCTAGAACGACAACGAGGTCTTCTGCTGAATGGTCTAAGACACCCAGCACTTCATCCATATCGAATTCGCTCATGTCTATCGTCATCGGTAGAGCTAAGAACATAGATGAATCTTACTATTAAAGTAGTACCAGAAGTACTAATTCAACTGAACAATCAGGACCCTCCAGTGAGGACGAGGAATCAGGCCCGATCACACCCAGGGTCCGATTCTTGCGCTCGTGCGACACTTCAAATCCGTGCGGCAGGTTTCACAGTGTGATTGCCAATGAAGCCGAAGACTTGGGGCAACTACTGGGATTACTTCGGTACCCGCCTCGTCGAACACCTTCAGATCCCAGAGGGCAGCAGAGTGCTGGATCTGGGAACCGGAGGTGGCTCCACACTCTTCCCAGCCGCAGAGGCAACGGGCGAAGCAGGCAGCGTCCTTGGCATTGAGCTCTGGGACTCTATGGTTCAGAGTGTCAACAATGAGATTGCTCGATGTGGAGTCTCAAACGCAGCGGTGCAGAGGATGGATGTGCGAGAGATGGAGTTCGATAACGAGTTCTTTGACGTCGTTATCGCGGGCTTCATCGGATTTGACAACTACTTCGATTTCGATAGATGCGAGCCAATCAAGGAGAACACATTCATTCAGCAGATGGTCCGCGTTCTGAGACCGGGAGGGAAAGCGGGCTTCAGTACTTGGACTCTGCAAGAGGACACGGACTATATCTACGGCCTGTTGTCGAGGGCATGGCCCGACATGGAGAAGCCATTCAGTAAAGAGAATGAGAGGGGATGGAGAACCATAATGGCATCCTTCGGTCTGGAGGACGTACGGATCATCCACGACAGCATCGCGTTCCCCTTTCCGACGCTGAAGGACTGGTGGGATGAGGTCTCCGACTACGGATGGAAAGAGCGCATCAAGACAGTTGCCGAGAGTACGGGGTCCACTTCTGAGGCAGTCACTCAACAGATCTTCGACAATCTGGGAGATCACTTGAAGCAGGATGGTTCCGTGGTCTTCAGACGAGATGCCCTGTATGCCATCGGTGCAAAACCTTCTTAGTCTCTTAGCCCAAGATGTGCCCATGACATGCTATTTCCGGCACATGACTGAGACCTTCGAGGAGATTGGGGTTGAGGTCACTCCCGAGAACAAGAAGGAGATAGATAGGAAGATCCACTCTCTTCTTGGGGTGGAGTACAAGAACTGCTCGACAACCTGGAAGCTGATCAAGGCCAAGATGGCCGAGGACGAGCAGGGATTCAAGGCCTCTCTCGCTAAGGCCCTTGCGTAGGACCTGCTGGCTCATGCGTCAAGGCCATACCCTATATTGGCTCAGAACGAATTACAGTTGGCCACGACGACTCCTAGAGCCCTAGGAGGTGATAGAGAGACCATGACAATTGGTAAGTGCCCGGCGTGCGGTAGTCACATCTCCGGAGAGGATATCGAAGAGAGGAGATTCAGGGGAACGCTCCACACTCACCACGCCTACATCTGCAGAAGGTGTGGAACCATCATTGGATTCAGCTCGGCGCATCCCTAGGCAGTTTCTCCCCCAAGTAATACTCTCGGTGTTCTTTCAACCAACGGACTCCGAAGTCAACCAAGGCACTCATTTCAAGAAGGCTGCACTGGGCCAGACCGATCTTCTGTGGTTTCGTGCCTGCCTCCTTGTCAAATGCAGTCCCGATTTCCCCGAAGAGATAGGAGTCATAGTCAATCTGCTCCCAGGTCTGCCAGACTCTGACGCCATCCTCGATAGCAGCCGCCCCCTGAGCTTCAGGCGGGTGGCCTTCCAGGGACGCTAGCTCCTCCGAGAGGTGTAGAGAGGTGTTGGCCGAGTGGCCCACGCCCAGGAGGAGTATCTTCGCCGATAGTCTGTAGAGTTTCCCGAGCGGGCCCTCCTCACCAAAGGGGGCCTCCAACGGATGGTTCTCCATGATATCCTTGGCCCTCTTCCCACTGGCTGTAAAGGAAAGCTGAGGATGATTAGACCGAATGACCCCCCGGTACTTGCGAAATACCTCAGGAATCACGCCCAGTCCACGTACCGGTGTAGTCACTGGGTCGAAAGGCGGCATTTCCTGTCGAATCGTGTCCCACCAGGATTCCGGCACTGGAGGACGTCTCCAACCGCTAGGCTCCGTGTTTCCTGTGGTGAAGCTGGGCATCACAACCGTTCCCTCTGGACCCATTGCCTCCATGAGCGCATCAATCACAGTGACAGCACCTCCGACGACCCAACCCAGACTACTGAGGGAACTGTGGACAAGCAGTACGTCACCCTTCTGGACACCAAGAGACCTGAATCCAGCAGTAAGGACATCTCTGGTGATAGGAAGGTCCGAGCGCTCGACCACTTCCTTTTCCTTTTCCCAGTGAGACATAACATCATGGCTTCGATACTGACCTAAAAAACTGAGGTAGCCAGCAGAAAATATGGAGCCGATATTGCATCGGCCCCTAGGTTTCTACATGCCAAGCGAGCAGTAGAGAACCCGCTTCTCCTCGCCCTGTCCCTTCGCTCCTAGGATCGCTTCTCCCCGTAGATCCCCAAGACCCACAGTAACGTTATCGGAGTCCTCTTGACTTGCGACTTCCTCACTCTTGAGTGCTCGAAGATGAAACAGGAGTTGAAGGGCCTTGGACCATGCCGTCTCCTTCTCAAGCGGCTTGGCCTCGGCATTAGAATATTCCAGCAAGAGCGACTCCACAAAGCCCGCCCTCTTCCAGAAGGCCTTCGGCCGCCGGTAGAGCTCCAAGGCCACTACCTTGCCTGAGGCATCAATGGCGATGACGCCACATGTGTCCTCTGGCAGTTCTCCACGGATCTCCTTCGCCATTCGCCCCGCCTCATCCTGAAGCTTGGCAATGGCATCAGTGTACTTGGTTGGGTCCCCAATCCCGATGGATTTGCAGTATCTTTCGACTTTGTCCCAGACCTCACCCTGATCAACGACAGACTCGGGAACATAGTGCTCGACGTCTGTCATGATGGACATGTACTTGCGCTTACGCATGCTAGATCTGATATCAGCAGTCCCGGCACCGACGGAGTAGAACCCTGCTCCCCTGTTCAATGAGTGAGGCGCATGTACGCACTTCACTGGGATTCTCTGAGTGGTCCCTGGCTGCAGGAGCACGCTGACCACGACAATCCTGTCCTGGGTCCGGTCTGACTTCAACACCTCAGACTCCTCGATGAGAATGGGAATGCTTCCAGAATTCTGCGCGATGATTGTGTTCACGGCATCGCCTGCCTCTGTGATGGAAAGAACTCGTTGCTCGAAGGCCTCAGCGGCATTGAGGTATTCATCAGCTGTTGCCGCCTCATCTCGAGCGACGATTGGCACTAATGAGAGGCCTCCCTTTGAAACGGGCCCCTCCAAACTGAAGACCGTGTCCTGGAGAATCTCGTTCGCCAGGTCACGAAGATGTACAGCCACATCAGTTGTCATGAGATCACGCCAATGTAATACTATTACGTGATTCAT
>JAEOUG010000097.1 GCA_016839445.1 Candidatus Thorarchaeota archaeon | reverse complement strand
CTCACTATCGGGGTGGACAATAGGCAAGTTCCGAGAGCCCGGATTTCCTCTGAGCGCTCACTCTGACTTCAATGGTCTTGTTCAGTTTGCCCAAGATGTCAACCCACGGATAGCACATTGCTTCACCGGAAACGGAATCACTCTTTCAAACCATCTTAGTGAGATTGGAATCCATGCAGTTCCTTTGGAGTAGGTGACGATATTGGAGAGATACCTGTCTGAGTCCGTAGAGCCTGTTCATGCAGACTCGTTCTTTTCTGTGGGGCTCTCGGGTGAGATACATGAGCGTCTGAGCTTCGAGTACTTCGACCCCGAGGGATACTACAGGAAGGTCATCAGAGACCAGGGTCTCCTTGAGAAGGAGACCGAGAAGCTAGCATCGAACATGCAGTACTTCTTGGACAAGGAACGCGTGGAAATCAACAAGGAGAGAGTGAAGTCAAGAGTGGACTACTGTGACATCTTCACAAAGGGACACAGCGAGATTGTCGCGGTAATCTACTTGATTGACTTCGCAGGCCGATTCCATGACGGTGTCAATCAGATTGAGACTTGGCTGGAAGAGGAAGAGGCCCCGTACGACTTCGAAATCATCTGGCGTTTTCCTGTTGGAACTAGAGTAACCGAGATTGACACGGCGTTGAGCTTCGAGATCTATGGTGATCTAGTGATGCTCTGGGCGGATGAAGGAGATGAGGTCGGGGGCTATGAGAGAATGGAATTCGAATTGCCAAACGTGATGATGGATACAAGGTGAGGACAGTGCAGACGACTCTGGAGTTACTGGCATGGTTCGCAATACTTGCGGGAATAGTCCTGATTTTCGTTGGATTCTTCATGAGGGTCTCTTCGTTGGCAGGTGACACAGAGCAGAAGACCGATAGCAAGGGAGTCATTCTTCTTGGCCCTATCCCTATTGTCTGGGGGTATGGAAGAACCGGCTGGGCCGTAGCGTTCGTTGTGGCGATAGTTCTGTTCGGAGTGCTGCTCTTGACGCTGGGTTAGCCAGTCCATCCGCATTCAGGACATTGGACAGGTTTGGCAAGTGTGCGGACAATTCGTCCATCCAAGTGGCACTCAGGACACATGTTCAATCTCTTCCC
Source organism: Candidatus Thorarchaeota archaeon (assembly GCA_016839445.1). Taxonomy (GTDB): domain Archaea; phylum Asgardarchaeota; class Thorarchaeia; order Thorarchaeales; family Thorarchaeaceae; genus SMTZ1-45. The sequence goes on along the minus strand of JAEOUG010000097.1, from coordinate 26,244 downwards.
GCAGGACGGACAGGTCTCCTTACGTCCGAGGTCTCGTATACAAGTGATTGTACCACAGGTAGGACACTTGATGGCGTGATCTAGGCAGAAGTCGTTTCGGCACTTGTCGCATCTGATCTTCGACTTCTCACGACAGACTGTGCATGATCTACCCATCGCGCACCACCAGAGAGGGGTGCGACAAGCGCGCCAGATAAGTCTAGCCATGAGTGTAAGTCAGTATTATCCAAGCGATACCAAAGCTCATAGATTTGTGGAGCACGTATTTCTGTGGAGTGAAGTGCTCTTGCTGTTCGTATGTAGGAATTGTGGAAAGTCCTCTGACGACATCGACATGGTGCTCGAGGGATCCTGCAGTTGCGGCTGCAGTCATTTCCACCTTGTCTCCAATGACCGATCTGAGCTTCCGGACCCTCTGGACACTAAGGAGGCAATCCGACGAGACCTTCACAGATGGTTGGACCTGAATCTGGACTCCATGCCTCCCGAGGCGGTTGGAAACATCAGGGTTCTATTCGAGATTGAGAAGGACCGATTGACTAGCTAGTGTCTTCAGCACTATTACCGTGAGGACTCTCGATCTGCTCTATCTGCTCATCGATGGCTACGCTCAGGTCCGTTTTCCCTGCTGTGTTGGCGATGCGTTGCACGGCCTTCAGATTGTGGATTAGTGAATCCAACCATGAGAAGAGGTCGCCCGGATAGGCCCAAAGCTCAAACTCATTGTGTAGCTGCCCGGCCAGTCCCGAGGGGTTCAGCCCGCTCTTCCGCTTCTCCACTAGCCACCTCCCCAAGGCAATCTTCCCGTGGTCACACTCCGGATACTCACGGCATCCACAGTTGAAGATGGACGTAGTCCACTTGCCGAAGACCTCAAAGACCCACTGAGGAAGTCTTCCTGCGCCACTATGAGGCCGAGTGAGATCGCTTATCTCGCTGAACACTCCAGAGAAGAGCCGGGTGGGCATATACGTGCGGAAGGCGCTGTTGATCTCTTCCTGAAGCTTGGCGCTGAGATACACATTCTCGAAGGGCTCCAGAAGAATCGCTATGTCCAGAACATCATAGGAAGCGGTCAGTTTGAGGACCTCCAAGCCCTTGCTCGGGGGCAGGAACGACAGGGAGGTGGCAGTGCCTAGCTCCGTTGGATGAATCTTGCCATCTTTGACGCGGACCATGTAGGTGCGAACAAGATGCTTCAACGCGTCTGATGGCGGAACAGACATGGAGAGCATCTTCTTGTAAGCCCTGGCCACATCTTTGAGGTCTGTCAGACCAGAAGAGCAGATGGTTGCTAGTATCTGCTCCGCGCTAGTCTCCTTGTCTGCAAACGGCTCAACATCCTCAACAATTCCATTCAGAAGGTCTACCGCAATCTGATCCTCAGTCTTGTCCTGACCACTGTGATACTTGCGCTCAGGCTGTACAAGAATGTAGACCCTTCCACGATCGTGTTTGCCAAGGCGACCAGCTCTGCCAAGCATCTGCTCGAACTCCGCAGTGGATAGCCACTCCGCTCCCATGGCAAGAGACTCGAATATGACCTGAGAAGCAGGTAGGTCAACGCCTGCGCCAAGTGCAGCAGTGGTGACAACGCATGCATACCGCTGCTTCTCGAATCTCCGTTCCACACCTCTCCTCTTGTTGTAGGAGAGTCCTCCATGGTAGACAGCAGCAGAGACTCGATGCTCACGAAGCCAGTCACTGAGATTGTGAGCCCTTCTCCTCGAATACGTGAAGATGATTGATTGACCTTTGTTGCCCATGCTGCTTACGTGTTTGAACTCCGTATTCACCAGACGTCTGATGATTGAGCGTTTGTCTTCGTCACTCCTGGCAAAAACGAGGTGTCGCTCAAGCGGAACAGGACGACCTTCGAAGCTGACCAGCTTGAAGCCCAGTTCTTCTGCCAAGACCTCAGGAGAACCCACTGTGGCAGACAATGCTAGGAACTGCGCTCGAGGGTAGTGATGCTTCATCCGGGATATGATGCCATCAAGCTCGGGACCTCGCTCTGGATCAGCCAGATTCTGAATCTCATCCACGACAACTGTCCCCACATCGCCGAGGTCACTGATGGAACCAGATCTGAACACTAGATCTAATGCCTCGTAGGTGGCACAAACAATTTCAGCCTTCTTGATGTCTGTGTCCACAATAGGGCGACCCTCACTTCCAACATCGAGTCGCGACATTCCGACCTTTATGCCTACACGAAGCCCCATGCTCTTGTACCGTTTCCTGAACAGCTCATACTTCTCGTTTGTGAGAGCAACAAGAGGAGCCATGTATATCATCTTCTTGCCGTTCAATGCCTTTGGCACCCCGGCTAGCTCGCCAAGTAGTGTCTTCCCAGATGATGTTGAAGCTACTATCAGAAGGTTCGCCCCTTTCAAGAGCCCTGCTGCAACAACCTGACTCTGAATCGGAAGTAACGTGGAGAGCCCATCCTTGCTCAGGATCTGTTTCATTTCCTCGGGTATGTCTAGACTGGAGATGCCCATGGACTTGGAGGGAGTCTCGGCCAAGATTGTGTCAACGAGAGTTAGATCGGGTTCGCTCGTGGGGTCAAAACCCGGTGTCATCATGTCAACAATTCTTGGTACAGACTTGACCCGGGAAACCTGTCTCTCGAGTTGGTTCATCATGGCTTTTGACAGATGAATGCCTAGGGTCTTCAGCTCCGTTTTGAGGTCACCCTGCGCGCAGGAAAGGCAAGATACCTGTTTGGCAGACACTTTGACCGCATTCCGGCGTGAGAGAACCGTGAGGCGCTCTTCGCGCATGCAGTGTTGACAGGTCGGGACTACGTTAGGCGTAGGCGCCTGAATCCTCGATAGAAACTCCTTCAGTTCCGACTCGAATGGGGGCTTCTGCTCCCGTGGTATGATTATGCTCGTTGGCTTTCTCAGAATCTCATGCGCTTCTTTGGGCTGGTAGTAGACAGGCTTGTTGTAACGGACAAACCAGAACCTGCGAACCTCAAGCAGATCGGTTGAGCTCTTCCTTCCGAATTCAACCATCCCGCTGAAGAGCGTTCTCTGCCTATCGCGAAGTACACCTGAGAAGACATCCATCCTCGCAGTCAGCTCTTGTCTACCGTCACGTAGGACAAGCGTGTAGGGCTTAGATAGACGACTCTGAATGTCAGCATCGGCGACTTCCAACTAGTGTATCCTCGAGGTCGAAGGGATGCTGGTCAAGCAAAGACTGTTTTGGTTTGGTCAGGGCGGGAACATGAACATCTCTTTGTCCTTTCGCAGCATGTCCAAGGTTCTATCGTACTCCTCGCCTACCGCCTCGATGCCTGTCTTCATATCCATCCCGGCCTTCTCAACAATCTGCCAGTTCGCCATCACTTCGATGTCCACAAAGCTGGCAAAGCGACTGAATGGAGTCGCCATCACTTTCGTCCTGCGGCAGTTGTCGAACTTGCCCTTCTCGAAGTGCTCAACATAGGCGCGGTACATCGGCCCGTTTGTGCCTGCGAGAATGAACCGAGCCCTCTGGACACCGGATACGTGTGACACGTTAATCTTCTCGAAGACCTCTTCGTAGTGAGCTGTCTGCGGAACGCCAGCCTCGCTTCTAACAGTGGCAAGAGGATCTCCAGCCAAGATGTTCCCACGTTCCATAATGAGGTTCCTGATGACAGTGACAATCTCCTCCTGCTTCCCGGCACCCGTGGGATCAATGACCTCGGGGGACACGATGTCAACCTGAGGAAGGGGTTCATCACACCTGAGCCGCGTGGGGTCAAATATCAGGGCGGAGATGAACTCGGTGACATCAACCTTGATGTGTCCCTTCTGTGCCTGTCCCTTGAAGATGCCCGGGCCAATCAGAACGGAGAACACCTCCGATCCCCTGATTATTGACCACAGCTGGCTTGATACAATCAGAACCTTCCCAGAGATGTCTGCATTGTGCATGAAGCCTACACTATAGTCGTACGCCTCAACCTCAATGAGCCAGAACATCGGCTTAGGAGCCATCTGTCAAGACCTCCTCTCCATAGATCTTCATGAGGATGAAATCATGAATAAGCGATACAGCAAGTGAGTCACGTTCTGCAATCGGTGCCTCGATCATTCTCTCGCGGTTACTCTCCAACATGTGGGTCAAAGGCATGTCTCCAAGGCCAAACCTGTCTTGGAGTTCCTTCATGCAGCTCTCAACGCAGTCGATTACGGTGTTGCCCTGATACTTCAGGACTCGCACGACTCGTCCAATCCGCTCCTGAAGGTACTTCTCCCTCTCCTCTCCCTGCCTCCGAGCTGCAAGTTTGACATCGCGCTCCAGGAAGTCAAAGGGTGATGAGAGGTCTGGCTCCGCTTTGTTCCCCCTAGTGGACCCTATGCCAATATCCACGAATTGTGAACGGTCCCCCCGAACTGAAGTGGGGCGAGGAGTCAAGTGAAGCAGGAAGTGTGAGACTGCCCGAACAGACATCGCGTCGAAAGGCCCCTCCAACTCACCGATAAGTGAGTCCAAGCGCGAGATGGAGGCATCAATTGTGAAGGAGTCCGATGCAGTAGTCAGTATCTCGCGGAGCATTCTGAAGAACGCGACACATCTCCTCTGCATCTGTTTGAACTTGCCATTCAGAGTGCTTTGATTCCACTTGGTTATGGCCATTCCGAAGACTCGTAGAACATTAGAGCTGTGTGATTCAACATGCTCATGTAGCCACTCCTGTACGGCCGGGGCTATGAGGGTCTCTGCGATCTTTGTGCGTGCCGCGATAATTGACAGAGCCTTCTCAACCTCAAGCTCTCCCTGGCCCACAGATTCCTCTTCATTGGCAAGACCCCGGACCTGAAGCTCAACGGATCGAAGGAAGGGGCCGTTGACATGAGAAATCCATCTTCCTTCTACAAGAGCGAACTCCATTACATTACCTGGAAGATTGGGAACAGCCTCGCCGACCTCAGAACGGCGGTTGAGTTCCTCCGCCATGAGACCAACAGCCTCGCGTGCTTTCTTTATTCCATCCATCTCAATCAAGTAGGCAATCATGGCCACCTCTAGGGGACATGAGAGCTCTTCGGATATTCGTCTTGCATCTCCATCAGGGACGCGTTTTACACGTTCTCTGAGGTTGGCGTAGGTCTCGGCGAATTCCTGCACAAGCTTTTGGCGGCTCTCGATTGCCAGTTTCTGGATGTCCGGCTCTCTTAGCACGTGGGAATGCCTCATTTCCTTCTGAAATCTGCTATCCGCTGAGAACAGCACGAGGAGATAGGTCGGTTGCTAAATAACGGTATTTCGTGCGTAGGACATCGGGGATTCTGAAAGAGACCCAGTCAGAAGCATGAAGCCTGTCGGAAGTCTCAAATCCAGCGGGTTGGAAACGATGAGTATGGACATCTTGGTGACCCCTACTGAATTCCGTTCTGACGAGCAACTCATCAAGGGCAACTTCGTCAGGCCGAAGTCAGAGGGTCCGTTTCCAGGAGTCTGCAAGTTTCATGGGCTTCCAGGAGGAAGGAACCAGACGGGAGGAGTAGCGACTCTTCTGGCCAAGGCGGGCTTCGTCGTTCTCACATTTGACTTCAGAGGGTTCAGAGAGAGTGAGGGGACATTCTCGCTTTCAGGAGAGATTATCGATGCAGAAGCTGCTGTTTCGCACCTCCAGAAATCTGGGCTTGTGAAGGAGAATTGGATAGGTGTCTACGGAGCCAGCTATGGTGGTGCCGTCGCAGTATGTGCCGCTGCTGAGGACTCGAGGATACGCGCGGTCTGCCTTCGAGCTCCTGTCTACGACACACTCTGGTTCGCGAAGTCGCCACTGATCAGGCCGAATGTCGAGTATCTAATTGAGAACGAGCCAGGCCAATTGCATGGCCTTGAGGACCCTGAAATACGAGAGAACGCCCTCCAAAGAATGGTGACTGATGCAGAAACACACAATCCGATGGACAGGATAGCTGACATTGCTCCAAGGCCTCTGCTCATAGTTCATGGAAGCGAGGATGTGGGAATTGGCCTAGGCGGCGTCAAGAGACTGTATGAACGTGCCGGAGAGCCGAAGAATCTAGTAGTTGTCGAAGGCGCAAACCATGCTCTTTCGGATCCCAGAGCCTACGAGGTAACCATGAAGACCGTAGTTAACTGGTTTCAGAGAGTGTCGCATTAGTGGATGGGCCTAGACTAGACACCATTTGAGAGAAGGAGGAAGTGGATGCCGAAGCCAAGGAAGAGAGCTCCCAGGATGATTGCGGATGCCACCCGGAACCTCGAGATGTGTCGGCCATGCTCAATGTGCACGACTAGCCATGCGATCGAGAACAGACCGAGAAACAGGAAGAGAATTGACACACCGAAGTAACTGGCCTCAAGTCCTTGGAGCATATTTTCAGCCTCGACTAGCCTCGCACTTCGTTCCCAATTTAAACGTTTCAGTCCCCGACCGTAAAGGAATACTCCTGCTTGAACTCCTCGTCATCAATCTGGACTGTCCTTAGCAGCTTCCCGCGCTTCTTCGCCAGGCGTCTCTTGTCTGCGATGCTGAGCTTCGGGTCTTTCGAAATCTCGATGTCCTCAATGACAATAGTATTCCAGACATTGACCTTCTTTGTCTTTGGCCCTACTTTGTCCCGGAAGTCAGGAACGAACGTATCAAGCATGAAGTCCATTATCTCAGGAGTGTTGGCGAAGGCCCCCTTGCTGAAACTCGGGTCCTTCTCGTCCGCTTCCTCCTCTCCTCCAGAAGGAGCACCCTTCGGAAAGGATGTCTTTGTCGCAATCTTCCAAGGCGTGCCGCCTGAAGAGGGGTTCACGGACAGAAGATAGAAGGTTGTAGGGTCTGCAACCTTGAGCAGCTCACTGATGTGTTCTAGAGGAGCGGACTCACTTACATTGGACTTGTACTTGCCAGCAGACCGCTTCCAATCCAAGGGCATTGTCAGCCCTGAGAAGACGTCCCGACGGTCATCGTAGGTGATGATGTTGCCTTTGACTTTGTGAGACCCTTTGGGCGCACCTGCGAGATAAGCGCTCAGCAGAGCCTTCTCCATGTCCAAGTCTGCCTTGAACTTGATACTCGACTTGCTGAATGTCAGCTTCACACGTGGGCCGACATGTTCGCCCAACCCGTACTTGACTAGTCTGGCCTGGGAGTACTCATCGGGGGTCTGTTTGATTATCTTGGCAATCCAACTCATCTTCGTGACCTGCGCGAGGTCGGTATGGCCTGCGATTTAAACCCTTTGCGCTCCCCGCCGTTTCGCATCCTAGAGAACCACGAGACCAAGGAGAGCCCAGAGGAGGACTGCTACGATGGTGACCACGAGCACGGCTATGAGATCCACGATGAGACCTGTTGTGACCATCTCCCTCATCTGGACCTTGCCAGTGCTGTAGGCAATCGTTGAGGGGGGAGTGCCCGTGGGTAATGCGAAGTCCATCGAAACTGCAATAGCAATCACCATGGTAATCAGAAGCGGGTCTATGCCCAGCTCTGTGGCCAAAGGAATGGCAATGGGAATAAGGATTACAGCTGCTCCCGTGTTGGACGCCACCATGGTGACCAGTACCGCCACTAGCCCAACCACCATGACCACGACCATGGGCGGAAACATGCCAAGGCCACTCATCTGAAGTGCTAGGTAGGCTGAGAGACCTGTGTCAATCATTGCACCACCCAGGGCAATGCCGCTCCCTAGAATGAGGAGAGAGGACCAGCCTATTCCAGAAGACACATCCTTCTCATCCAAGAGCCGCAGGATCATGAGGGTCAATCCACCAACCAGAGCCACAATGGAGCTGGAGATTCCGTGGCCAGACCAACCAATGGCGTTGGCGATGAAATCAGGCAGCTGCTCGGTGAACCACAGCACTATCACGCTGATGAAAACGCCAACCACAAGCTTCTGCTCCGTGGGCATAGGGCCCAGTTTCAGATACTCCTTCAAGGAGATTTCTTGCAGACGGTCGATCTCCTCAATCTCCTTTGGGATTTTGAACCGAAACAGAATCCACTGCCAGATTAGCGGCAGCAGAATCAGTACAACAGGAAGCCCGAACGGAATCCAACTGATGAAGGAGAACTCAACACCTAGAAACGAGTTGATGTAGGTTGCCGCTAGAGGATTTGGAGGAGAACCAACAAGGCTGGCCACTCCTCCAAGAGTGGCAGAGTATGCTACGCCTAGTACCAGAGCCTTCCCGTACTTGCCTCTGATTTCCTCATTCCGAATCCGACTGATTACAGCAAGCGCAATCGGTATCATGATAGCTGCAGAAGCAGTATTGCTGATCCACATCGAGAGGAAAGCCGTGACACCCATAACAGTCAGGATGAGCGTGGAGCCTGAACCGCTGCTGCGTGAGAGTATCATCAAGGCCAGACGCTTGTCCAGCTCGTACTTCGTGAGCGCACGTCCAATTAGGAAACCTCCGAAGATCAGGGCTACTGCGGGGTCAAAGAACGGAGCCAAGGCCTGACTCGGAGTGCGAATGTCGCTGAGCACGATGAGTATAGGTATGAGCATTGATGTAGCTACAAGGCTGATGCCTTCGGAGAACCACAGTATGGCAACGACTGCCAGTATCATGACTGCGGCCTGTGAGTTCACAAGGGGCTGATACTCGACAGTGAAGGTCTGTCCAGCCTGTCTCGTGGGACGGAGAGTTATGTTCATGCCCTCTGAGGAACGGAAGAAGAGGATTATCTCACTGGAGTGGACCGACGCCCCAGTGGCCGCTAGTACAAAACGCACTGGATTGTCGGGAGCTATGACAACCTGGACGGGTACTGTGACGGTGATATTCGTACCGGAGCCAACAAGATGCGTTGTGGTCCGTATGGGATCGCCCTCTGCTACGAGAGTAACATTGAAGCTCGTTTCAACTGTGATGCCGGCACTCGTGATTCGTAAATCGACAGGATAGACGCCGGGGTCCATCTCTGGAGGAGCGATGTTGTAGAGCACAAGCCCAGCTGCGACTGTGAAGAGGAGTATGGCAGCAGTCTTTCTCGAGAACTTGTACACCATTCGCTTGGACACTCCCGGGCTCGACAGACTCGCTTCTTCTCTTACTATAAAACCGTCCTCTGCGGCAACATCTAGTCCACAGGTCTTCCTTCAATGATCTTCTGGAATTCGGCAGTGGGCAGAGAGAATCCTCGAGTACCGATGATGGTAAGGGTCTTCTCCACGCAACACTTGGAGTGCTCTTCAAGGATGTCTACGAGGGCCTCGAACTTGTCAAGCGGACCTTCATAGACTGTGAAGCCAGTGTACTCGGTGCCAAAGGCGCTCGACGCCTCTGTGACAATCTTCATGCCATCAGGCAGAGACCTCCGGATCTCACTCCACGACTTGAACCATTCATGCTTCTCGTCGTCAGTGAGCGTCTTGAGCCTGTAGAGTATGAGATAGACGTACTCGGTGGCACCAATCTCTCCAGGTATTCTGCTGGCCGACATGAATAGCAGGAGAACCTGCATAGCTTATAAACGCTAACGCAGGGCGGGATGCATACTCCGGAGACAAACGAAGATGGGACTAAGAAAATCCGGCCATGCGCTGACACTCATAATGCTATACCTAGTGACAATGATAATGCGAGCCGCGTTCTATGCGACAATCGCGGTCATACAGGATTCTGCCTACATGGGGGGTATGATGTCTGACTGGGGCGTCGCCATAGTCCTGACAGTGTATCCGCTGACTGAACTGAGCACCGTTTCTCTTTTCGGATCCTACAGTGACAAGATTGGCAGGAAGCCCATTCTTGTCTTCAGCCTCTTCGCCACCGCTCTTGCAGCATTCCTCTTCGGAGTGGCGAGTCTCGAGTTCATTACATTCCTTCTTGCAGCCCTGTTCGGTATCGGAGCGGCATCGAAGGTCACCACAACCCTGTCGATGATTGCGGATTGCTCCTCGGAGGTCGACAGAGCCAGACTGATGGGTTACTATGACCTCTCCACGCTCTCAGGCCTAGCTGGAGGCTATGGCCTGGCAGTGATACTCATCGAGTTTGGCCTCACACCAAGTACGATTCTGTTTGCGGCAGCAGGCGCCTGCGCCATTAGTGGCATTGTAGCACTGACTCTCATCCGAGAGACTGCTTCCGTAGGTGGCGCCGAAGTGAGCATGATGCGACTGCTCAGGCAGGTTGCCACGGACAGAAGAGTGCAGAAGATGCTCCCCGTATACATCCCAATAATCTCGCTGTACGGATTGGTGATATCAAAGGCAGAACATATCATTGACGTGTACTTCTCGCTCACAGCCACCAATATGCTGATTCTCTTCGGAATGCTTGGAGGTTCGCTGATTCTAGGAATCATCGTCATGGGTCATCTCTCAGATCACCTGATGAAGAGGAGGCCTTTCATTGTCCTAGGCCTGATAGGGTTCGGACTGCTCTCGTATCTGCTTGTGGCAAACGCAGATAGCTTCGGAGATGTATGGAACATATGGCCCGTGCTTCCAGCACTTGGCTTCATAGCGGGTGCCTTTCCGCCGGCGGCCATGGCGTACCTCACGGACATCTCGACAGAGGAGGCCCGCGGAAGCACCATGGGAGTCTATAGCATCTTCTTCGGGACGGGTATGCTAATAGGTCCCCTACTGGGCCAGTTCGCCTACGGTACCTGGGGGCTATTCCCTGGGCTGGCAACTGCTGTGGCGCTGCTCATAGTCATCGCGTGTGTTGGCACCTACTTCCTTGAAGAGGCGGCTCCACAGAAGACTGCCGTTGCTGAGCAGCCATCAGCCTAAGGGACAGCAAACGTTAATAGAAACGGGAGCCTCAGGGCCTCTAGCAACTCCGAGGTAAGGGAGAGGAAACTATGGTTCGAGTCGTCACTTTTGGCAATGTACTCTCAGGAATTGGGCTGGCGATGCTTGGATTCGTCATCTTCCTGAAGTATGCCATCGCGGATCCAGGTGACTACCCAATGTATGGATGGCTCCTTGCATTGGCAGTCCTGGGAGTAGTCCTCATCATCAGTATAGTCACTACGTTCACTGAGAAACAAGGCTACATCCATCCTAACGACAAGCTCTACGCCAACATGCTGGTCTTCATGATGACCATCGGCACACTACTAGTGTACGGTCTACTGATCACCGATGAGATAATCCAGGGCTACTTGTTCGACATGGGTACGATGATTGTCATAGCCTACATCTTCTTGTTCGTCTTTGTAGCGTATGGAAGCAAGATTGCAGCTGGGGCTGAAACGGGACAGGTGAAGGAGATGACCTCGAGATTCATGCTGGTCTCGCTGGTACTAGGGGCCATCATGGCCGGAGTCAACTTCCTGTTGAATCTAATCCGAGACGTAACGAGCTCGTACGGCTGGGCGGCTGCAACTCTCACTGCCTTTGCCTTCGCGTTGGTCCTTCTCATTGTAGTCTTCCTCTCGAGGAGATACGAGCCAATAGGAGAATAGACGCATTGGATGGACGAGAGTGACTCGTCCATCTCCATTCTGTTTCCACAACAGGAAGATGTCTTGGTACTGGAAAGGCTCATAAAAGCAGAAGAAGACCTTTCAAACACTGGTGGTTCGCATGTCGGATGGAAAGCTCTGGCTAGGATACAAACTGGATGATCAAGGAAGCAGAACCGATGAGAGGTTCGAGATTAGCGTTGACCTCCTTCGTAGACACGGAGGTGTCTTCGGTTCTACTGGATCGGGCAAGACTGTATTGAGCAAGTGTGTACTTGAGGAAGCGGCGATGGAAGGAATTCCGGTTCTTGCCTTTGACCCACAGGGTGACATCGCATCACTCATGCTGCCAGGAGACCCGAAAGAACTGGCGGAGAAGGGCGTACCTCCTGCGCTCCTCAAGGAGTACATGGACAAGGTAATCGTTAGAGTCTACACCCCAGCCAGCAGTAAGGGCCTAGCCATATCAATCAACCCTATGAAGTTGCCCGACAAGAAGGCCGACCACGATGACATAATCAGACTTCTGGACAACTCAGCAAGAACACTCGTCAAGGTGCTGACAAAGGTCGGAGGCCTCTCGCGGTCGTGGGAAGGGAAGTCATTCGCCGTAATCTACGAAACGATGCGATCCATCTGGGAGAACGAGATGACAGACATAGACGAGCTATCTGAACTGGCCGACATGCTTGTAGCCGATGCCGAAACAATCAAAGTAGACCTTGAACCCTTCATGAAGCTCTCCGAGCGTACGACGCTGGCAACGAGAATCAGGAGCCTCACGGTTGGTTCTGCTCAGCTTCTCTTCAAAGAGGAAGGAGAGATCGATTTCGACGAGCTAACTAAGCCAGTCAACGGCAAGACGCCAATCAATGTCATCTTCCTCAAGACACTCCGGAGCGAGGAGGAGAAGCACTTCTTCATCTCCATAGTCTTGAATCAGCTCTACTCATGGATGCTTAGACAGGGCTTCACTGAGAAGCCTAGAATGCTCATCTTCCAGGACGAGGCGGCTCCCTTCATCCCAGCAGGAATGAGAGCACCCGGACCAAAGGAGACCTTCCTACTGCTGTTCAGGCAGGCACGTAAGTACGGGATAGAGTGTCTGATTGCCACACAGAGCCCGAAGGATATTGACTACAAGGCCTTCGAGCAATTCAACACCATCTCGGCAGGGCGAATCAGCAGTGAGCAATCACTGAAGGTCCTCGAGAGAATCCTTGAACCCATCGCGGGTGAGAAGGAATCTGAGCAAATCATCACGCAGCTACCCGGACAGCAGACTGCTAGCTTCATCTTCTCGTCAGCGGATCTCAAGCCAAAGGTCAACCACATAGGCGTGAGATGGCTACTGACGAACCACATAACGCTGACCGAGAGAGACGTACAGAAGCATATGCAGAAGCTTCGAGAAGAACAGGAGAAGGTCCTAAAGAAGCTCGAAGAGGAGCGCCTTGCTGAAGAGAGGCGTCGGCATGAGGAACTTGAGAGGAAGCAGCGAGAGAGACAGCAGGCGATAGAGGCTGCAAAAGACGAGGCTGAGAGAAGGAAACTCGAAGAGGAGAAGAGGAAGGCGGATGAAGCGGCAATGGCCGAGCGGGAGAGACTCCTCGAGGAGAAGAGGCAGAAGTTCAAAGGAGTCAAGGACGCCGAGAAAGTCTTCGAGACCAGAGGAAGGGCAGGGATGCTGTCCTACGAAGACATAGTAAACGCCTTTGTTGCTCGGATTGAGGCTGTTGCCAGAAGAACCCATGGTCTACCCTTCTTGAAGGAACTAGTGCAGAAGGGCGGACTTCCGTATGAGAAGTCGATGTACACGTATCTTACTGAAACCAGAGAGGCCCTTCGACAGGGTCTCGCCAAGCGTATACGGAAAGAGGTGACGCGCAAGGAAAAAACATCCAAGCTGGACTATCTCGAATATGATTTCGAGTATATGCTTGCCTTGGTCATTCAGAGCATGGGTATCAAGGAACCTGAATATGTTGACGAAATCCGTCTGAAGTCTCAGTTCGAGAAGATGGTCAGCACGGCATCAAAGAACAGCTTGCTTGAGAGAATAGTCCTGGGTCAGCCATTCTTGGAGTTCTAGTGAGAGGCCACGAAGTGGTATGGACTGGACATTCTGCAATCCACCCAGCTGTCAATCATGTGAGCAGTCGTTTCACAGGCATCCACCATCATCTCGTGGGAAACCTCAGGAGCACCATAGAGAAGAAGCAGGACTCTCCTGCTATCCTTTGTGACCTTGGTGCCCTCAGAATCATGTGTCGCATAGCCGAAGCAGATTACTTTCTCATCGTCGGCCAGCACGATTTCGCGACCCCGACAAACGATTGCTTCCCCGCCAATCCGTACAAACGTTTCCCCCTTCTTGGCAGTCCTGACAACCAGGTCTCCGACTCGCTTCGAGTCGTCAACGAGACCTATGGGAATCTTGTGATATGCGGAAGCAAGGTTGGCCACATCTACTAGATCAGAGATACGCCAGAGATTCATCCCCTTCAGGACTCGTCTGAGAAGGGCTTCACTTGAGACCCGCAGCTTGGTTGGGTCCATGCCGAAGCTCCAGTAAAGGTCACGATAAGACCTGAAGGTGGGGTCATCCTTCGCCTCTTCCAAAGTCAGTGATGACCTAATCTCCTGGAAGGTGACCTTCTCGTATTCCTCGAATTCCCTGGAGGACCTTCCCAGATTCAGTTCATCCAAGAGCAATATGGAGACCCTTAGACCAGGGCGGTCGACTTCGAACCTGAGGGAGGATTCTAACACTGATAGAGCCCCCAGACTATAGGTCTCCAAGAATCTCTTCAAGAGATGCCACTGTAAGATCGGGGCGTGTATCAAGGCCGCCAGACTCAAACTCAACGATGTTGTCGGGTCGCTTGACTAGAATGGTGAAGACTCCTGCGGCCCTCCCACCAGCTATGTCAGATGCCGGGTTGTCACCAACCAATACCGCCTCTCCGGGTACAGAGCCAAGTGCCCGAACTGTTTCGAGCACTATCTCGGGACGCGGCTTTCCAACAACTAGGGCACTCACACCCGCTGCATGCTCGATCGCCGCTGTGATTGACCGCTCACCAATGTAGACATCTTCTTGGCCAAGGTAGATTCCGGGGTACTCCAGGCTTCCGCTGATACAGATGAGTTCTGCTCCCTTCATGACCATCTTGGTTGCGAAGTTCAGCTCCTGGAAGGTCATCCCTCTATCGGCCCCTAGAGCCACAAAATCAACTGGAGGGTTGTTGGTGACATCAAGCCCACGAGCGATGAAGTCCTCCTGCGCCCCGCCTTCGCTAATGACGAAACACCTCGCTCCTGGTGAGCGATTGTGGATGTATGCCGCTGCTGCGGCCCCCGCAGTGAACACATGAGACACATCAACTTGGAATCCAGCGGCTTTGACTACGGCGTGTACCTGTCTTGCGGAGAGCCGCCCCACATTCGTCAGTATAGCGAGAGCGACTCCTTTCTCCTTGAGCTTGGCCCATAGACCGAGCGCATCTGAGAAGGGCTCCGGATGCTCAACATCACGGATGAGAGTGTTGTCAACGTCGAAGATCCATAGCTTCTTGTCTGATAGTTTCATGACGTCAGCTCAGGATTGGAGAGCCGTCGTCTCACAAAAACCTGTCCCCGAGTCTACTCCTTCTCAAGAAGCGGAATCACACAAATGAAAGTGAACGGTTCTTTGCCTTTCGTGTTGTCGTAGCCATGCTCTTCGTTGGGTGGCACGAATACAACATCATCCTTCTTGGCCACAGTCCCCTCAGGTCCCCCGAGAACCTTGGCAGAGCCTTTCAGCACGAATATCTCGTGCTCCTCGTCATGACTGTGAAGGGGAATGATGCCACCCGGAGCAATTTCGAAGAATCGCATTGCATATGTACGCGCACCAGTTGCCTTTCCAACGAGCCATCTCATTGTGGTCTTCTGACTGTTGGCCACAGTGACCTCGTGCACCTCTCGTTCCTTGTAGTTCACAATATACAATCGTACGATCCTCCAATGAAACCCTGAGAGTCTCTAAGATACGGCGGCTCCAGTTCTGAGCAATATTAGTATTCGCCTATGTACACACCTTCCTTGTATCACAAAAAGCTTAATCTGTGTCGCAAACAGGTTTCGACCATTGTGTGCCAGGGCAGACGCCCCATCACCAGAAGGGGATAACAATGAGTGAAGAAGACACGTACCTACGGGCGAAACTCACAGAGATTAATAGTGCAATCGACAGGCTTACTCAGATGTTGAATAGGATGATTGAGGTCATCTCGAAGATAACTGAGGTTCAGGACGCCACTTCGGATCTCGCTATTATAGCAAATGCGAATTCAGAGAAGCTCGACGACATAATGAGCATGGTACAAGGGATCAAGTCTGCACCTGCTACTTCTAGCTCGTCCGGTCTTGCACAGAAGGGCGCAATCTCGTCACACCAAGCAGTGCTGGACACGCTGGAGACCCAGATTCGCGAAGGTGTCATAGCCAGCGATCTCTCGCAGAAGCTAAGTGAAGCCGCAGGAATGCTCGAGAGTCGAGGGGCATCAGGGCAAATAGTAGTGAAGATGCAGAGATGGACTAGGATTCTGAAGACCTACGGTAGAGTAGACTCAATCAGTCCAACAGACCTTGGCAAGCTCAGGGATGATCTGAAAGAGTGGAGCAGGGAGCTGGCAAAGGCAAGATAGCTGCCGAGGAAGAACCACTGCTCAGTTCTCACGACTTATAGGTATTCTCAGCGAATACCTCTGGAATCCATTCCGCGCGGCACAGGACCGAAAATAGGCGACCCAAGACATACTTAATAGAGATGCAAATGGAGGAATTCTGTTCCTCTGCCGGGAAACAAGAGGTGCACATTCAGAATGACCGTAGAAGACACCTGGGAAGAGCAGATTGAATCGACAATCCGATCATTCCCTTCGACACACCGCGATGACATCCTGAAGCTCTGGTTCTCATGGCTTGACACAAACCCAGAGTCCCCCCTGCATGAGAGCTGGACTGAGTACTCCAGAAACTCAGACGACACTGAGGCACTCTTCACAGAGAGAAGAGTGTACTTGAAGCGAGTCGCAAACGAATTACGCGAGACTGAGAATCCTCCTAGCAGACTGCAGAGAATAGCCAAGGGCTTGGCTGCTGTGGCCAGTCTTTTCCTCATCGTGTTCCTCGCCCTCTCGAGGGCCTTCAGAGTGGCCGAATGAGGTGATCCAATCTCTGGAAAACAGAGAGAATCCTACTTATACTCCAGAGCTTGCCAGAACACAGAGGTACCATGCACGAACTGTCTGACGTCGTCCCACCAGCCATGTCCGATCTTCTTCAGCGTGCTGCTGAGGCCACTAGGCAGGCCAAGAGAGTCCTAGCATTCTCTCACATTGATGCGGACGGCATCTCCGCTCTAGCTATTGTGGCACTAGCCCTTGAGCGAGAGAGCAAGGAGCATGAGTGGGAGAATGTACACCAGATCAACTCCGAATCGATTCAGGACATTCGCAAGAGAGTCCTCGACTATGGGCCCGACCTAGTCATCTTCAGCGACTTCGGAACTGGGCAGCGGAACCTGATCGAAGAGCACATCGTACCGATTGATTCCGTGAATACTATCATCATCTTGGATCATCACCTTCCTTCGGAGGATGACTCACTAGAGGAAAACCGGTCAGAGAAGATCATTGAAGTGAATCCCTGGCATCACGGCCTCAGCGGAAGCTACGACCTCTCGGGGGCTGGCGCCGCGTTCTTCTACTCCCTAGCCCTCTCTCCGTCAAACCTAGACCTAGCCGAACTGGCCGTGGTCGGTGCCTCTGGAGACCTGCAGGACTACTATGGGAAGGGATTCTCAGGACTGAACAAGTCTATCATAGAGATAGGCACCGACGCAGGCATTCTGAGGGTCACTAGAGACCTCACCTTCTTCGGAATCAACACGAGACCGCTACCTTACTTGCTTCAGTACGCCACTGACCCATACCTGCCGGGAATCACCGGTATGGAAGAAGCATGCTACGCCTTCTTCGATGAAGTTGGTGTCGATATGCGCGGAGATGACGGTGAATGGCGATTCTGGACTGACCTAGACCAGAGTGAGAAGCAGCGCGTGCTACAGTCTCTGATACAGGTTGTGCTCGACTCCTATGACGACCCGAGAGTAGCCACTGGGATCATAGGAGATGTGATTGTCCTGACTGGCCGCCCAGAGAGGACTGAGATGCGCAGCGCAAAGGAATTCTCCACACTCCTAAACGCTTGTGGTCGAAACAGGAAACCGGAGGTTGGAGTTAGAATCTGCATGGGCGATGAAGAAGCAATCAGTGAGGGGAGTGGGCTTCTCCAACTCCATAGAACCAATCTGGCCATGGCACTGAGACGGGTCGAGGACGATGGCTATGTGGAGAGACCAGGGATGTATCTCGTGGACGACCCAGAGACGCCTGATACGATAATTGGTATAGTGATTGGGATGGCTCAGGGCTCCCGCATCATCCCAATCGACAAGCCAGTGATTGGGGTCAGCAGGAATACCACTGGAGAGACGCAATTCATCAAGATCTCAGGTCGCGCCCATAAGAGCTTGGTCGACATCGGAGTGAATCTCAAGGACGCCTTCGTGGCTGCCTCAGCAACCCTGAATGAGGATGATGAGGAACTGATGGCAGAAGCAGGAGGACACCCTATGGCTGCAGGTGCGTTTGTGCAGGAGGAGAAGCTAAAGGAATTCCTGGACATCGTCTCTGAACACTTCGCTTCTATTGTCTCAGGACGCAATAGAATGCAAAAAGAGTAGAAGGGGGCAATGCCCCCAATGGGGACTAGTATTCCTCGGCAGTCAGAGACGCGCCGATTACACCAGGAATGAACAGCAGGCCAAATGCAACGCCAACATCAATGACCATTGCCCTGAGAATACTGTACATCGCGGTCAGGTCGCCCGGGTCACCAGCAAGGGTGAGGATGTAGAATCCCAGGAAGAACAGGACAATCGCAATGATTGACACGAAGAACATCCGGACACCGCTCTTGGAAACAAGACCGGCAACGAAGCCAGCAACACCAAGTGCAACCAATGGGGCGTAGATTGCTGGTGTTGAGGTGGCCATTGTGTAGGGTGTCATAAGGGCCCCGAACATGAGTCCACCATATGTCATCAAGTCTCCAGTGATGTCACCACTTCCAAGCAGAGCTTGTAGGTCAGCAAGGCTAAGTCCCAGAATCTGGAAAGCACCAATGACCACTGCGATCACTAGTGTAAGAAGCAAAGCAAGAATCGTTCGAAACATATGCGAATACACATCCTTAAGCAGGAGCTTTTCTCGTATACCGTGAATGCGTGAGTGCTCTTATAATTCTTGGCCCTCTAACCGGCATAATACCGCTGTTATTCAGACGTATTGCCTGCCTCGTCCATCATTTTCAGAGCGGTGTCTCTTACCGAGAGGATTAGGTCGACGATTCTTTGATTGACAATGTCGTCGGGTAGAGAATCAGGGTGAAACCATCCAACCTCGGCTTCGGGAATCTCTGGCCTGGTGTTCTCTGACAGAGCGCGGGCCAGATAGTGGTTCAGAATGAAGTGGAACTCTATCGAGCCAGACGAGTCTGGAGTGATGAGATCTGCCGTTGTCATGAATCGTGCAACCACACAGTCCACGCCGGTTTCTTCTCTGACCTCGCGAAGGACTGCCTCCTCCTGCGTTTCGCCAAGTTCAACTCCTCCGCCAGGAATGCTCCAGAGACCTTCGCCAGGATCCTTGTCGCGACGCACAAGAAGGACACCTCTCTTGCCCACCACAACTGCTCCTACCCCCGGAACAGGATGAGATGGATACCTCCTCTCTGTCATTTCGAAGACCCCTCAGTTAAGGGCCAGACCCCTAGGCATGGAGAGGGTGCGCCCGCAGTGACTACATGTAGTGTCTTTGAACACGTCAAACCCCTCACTTCTGTCATACGGAAGGCGCTCCTCCTCACTGCAGAGGGGACACCTGACTTTGACGTAACCTCTGAGCTCAAAGACTGTATCCCATGCTTCTTGAGCCTTCTCATGGTCGCCCATACGCAGGTACTCTCCTGCCAACAGGACCCAAGGCGTGGCAGCTCCGGCATCAGACTCCGCCCACAGAAGCAGGCAGTCCAGATACTCTGACGTCATGCCGAGGAGGGGGTATATGCCACAGAGCCCTCTCCAGGACTCGGGATTCTCACCGAGTTGCATCTCGGCTCTGCTGAGGTACTCCCGACTCATCGCTTCATCCGTCGCAAGGTGCATAATTAGAGCCATCTTGGCGAGCGCCTCGATGTTCTCCGGGTCCTTTTCGAGAACGCTGAGAAAGGCCTCGGCGGCCCCATCAAGATCACCCGATTTGAAGCGGAGCTCACCTAGCAGTATTCGAGAACGATAGTCTTCGGAATCAAGCGTGTTCGCCGCACCGACAAAGGGGGTTGCCTCA
This sequence comes from Candidatus Thorarchaeota archaeon, assembly GCA_016839445.1. Lineage (GTDB taxonomy): Archaea > Asgardarchaeota > Thorarchaeia > Thorarchaeales > Thorarchaeaceae > SMTZ1-45. The sequence continues at coordinate 6,375 of JAEOUG010000097.1, read as the reverse complement.
AACGATCTATCTTGAATCAATAGCAGATACGCATAGTTCGATATCGCAGCCATGAGTTCAGGTTGAAGTCGATGGACCCGGGCCCACTCCTCCGTCGCGGCAGTGTAGTCACCCAGTCGATACAGCGACAATGCATGGAGGGCGGCAACAGAAACATCATCTGGAAACCTGTGACTGGCCTCATTCAGAAGCTCGAGGGCCTTCCTGTACTCCTGCTGCCTATAGTGGATGCGGCCAAGATCTGCCCATGCGGCTGGCTCCGACTCGTCCAGTCTGATTGACTCTCGAAGCATTTCCTCAGCATAGGCGAATTGCCCTTCAGTCAAAAGGGCTCGCCCAAGAAACATCTTCACGACGCAGTGGTCCTCGACGAGTTCGTCTGCTAGCTCCAGAACCTCGATTGCCTTGGAGCAGAGCTCAGCTTGCACATAGGCCATACCAAGGATGACAAGTGCTTCTGCATCTTCATCGTCATCAGCTACAACTGGCTCAAGAAGGGCTATTGCCTCCTCGGGTCTGCCTTCTTCCAAGAGCCTCCTAGCTTGATCGATGCTGTCTTCCGGCAATGATTAGTGAACCTCGCAATCCTCTGGTATCTTTTCAGAACTGCACATCAAGGCGTTTGGCGTCAGTTGTGTTATAAGTAGCCTACGCTAGGGGAAATTCTGCCATGAAAGAATACGCAACGCCCTTCTCAATGTTGCATGCTGTCAGTCTCCTCAGTCACAGGACTCGTCTTGAGAAGTTCAGACGGGCGATAGAGCAGACTGTGCAAGAGGGCGATTTCGTCGTGGACCTTGGCACAGGAACTGGGGTCTTGGCAATGATGGCGGCTAGAGCAGGCGCAGAGAGAGTCCTGGCAATAGACGTGAACGACGAGTCCATCGCGTACGCGAAGAAGGCAGCCGCACTGAACAACCTTGAACATCGAATAGAATTCAGACAGAGCCATTACGCAGACTGTGTTCCGTCCGACAAGGCAGACGTTGTGATATGCGAGATGCTCTCCTCTATGATGCTAATTGAACAGCAGGTGCCTGCGTCAATCCATGCTACTCAGAAGATCCTGAAACCGAACGGAGTATTACTCCCCGCCTCGTCGACTGTCTTTGCCCTTCCTGTAGAGTGTCCACGCATTTGGAAGAGATTCGGTGTTGCAGACCTTGACTTCCCCAAGACAGTGCAGACCGCCTCAAGAGGCGATTGTCGAGACCTTGGCAACCTGGCCAGAGTCGTTTCGTTTGACTTCAAGTCCCTGAGCATGGAGAGAGTAAGTAGCCAACTTCGATTCGAGATCCTTGAGTCAGGTACCATTCATGGCATGCTCGCCATGTTCGAGGCCCATCTAACGGAGGACATCCGTCTGTCCATGGAGGATGGTTGGAGGGAACTTCTTCTTCCTCTTGGCACACCAGTGCCTGTCTCGCGAGGCGATGAGTTCGACGTCCTATTGGAGTACGAACCAGGAGTCTTCGATAGCCTGGTATTGGAGGTCTCTGTCTAGCCGGAGGCCTTTCGATCCATGGGTTGAGACCGGTCCAGTTCGAAGACGACAGGATTCTTCGGGTCGGGGCATGCGTGAAGCTCCTTGCACTGATCCTCAGCCCAAGGGAAGTAGGAGTTGTGCATCATGGCATAGACAACCGGTAGCATTGTGAACAGAGCGTTGATACAGATGTCGCCCTTGACGCCGAAGTGGTCGAATTCGATTACATCACCAACCTTGTGGCCGATGGCGCAGTACCCCTTCTGGCTGATGACACGAGCCACCACCTTACGAGGTTCCTTGCCAACACATTCCTTTTTGTCAGACATGGAAATCGGCGGTGGACTGCACTGCGCAGCCTATTACTCTTGCGAGGAGCGAATGGGCATACTTTTAACTCGAATCTTCCGGTTCCGACTCGGTGCTGACCAAAGATGGAGCTCAAAGGTCCTCTATGCTACGTCTTGGACTTCGATGATATATGGAATTACGCCTACCAGACTGCAATCAAAATCAGGCAGTCCGGCTGGAAACCTGATGTGATCATTGGCGTGGCGCGTGGCGGATGGGTCCACGCGCGGCTTCAGTGTGACCTCCTCGGCGTGAAGGAGCTTTACTCCGTGAAGGTAGATCACTGGGGCGTCACAGCCACAAAGGATGGTAAGGCGAAACTGACAGTTCCTCTTACTGGGGACGTGAAGGGTAAGCGCGTCCTGGTCGTGGATGACATCACTGACACCGGTGAGAGCCTTACCATGGCAGTGAATCACATAAGAGAGCAGGGCCCAAGCGACGTGAAGAGTGCAACTCTGATGCACATAGCAGGCTCCAAGTTTGTGCCCGATTACTTTGGAGTGGAGGTCAGTTGGGCGTGGGAGATATGGCCGTGGAACTTCTACGAAGACCTGAACGCCCTCATTCTGAAGATCTTCGAAGGAGAGAAGGTGGACGAGATGAGCACAATGGAGCTCAAGAAACACCTGCGTGAGTACAACAATATTGTGCTCAGCGATGATGCGCTCTCCAAGGTGAAGGCACACATGGGTTTCCTCAACAAGATTGTCTACCCGCTTGACAACTACTGGAAGCTCAAGAACTAGACAAAGGCTGGCCAGAACACCTCGCGGTCACCATCTATTTTAGGGAGTATGGGGAAGGGCCATCAGAGAACACGAGGTTGAGTTGACTATGGCATTCGAGGCGAAACTGTCGGTAGTCCCTGTAGATCGAAGCAAAGCGGATGAGCTTCACAGGCTACTACCAGCGGAAATTGGGATGTTTGGAGGCAGCGGCAACTACGACGCTACCGTGATTGAGAACCCTATTGAGGTCAAGGTGTTCACGCCTTTCGGCGCAGCATCTGACAATTTCATTGTAGGTTCTGTCAAGAAGAGAACATTTGCATTCTTAGCGAGACATGGTAGAGGACACACAATTCCTCCGCATGCAATCAACTACAGAGCCAACATCTGGGGAATGAAGGCACTGGGCGTTAAGCGAATCATCAGCCCTGCGGCCTGTGGAAGTCTGCAGCCCGACAAGATCAAGCTTGGTGAATTCGTGCTCGCAGACCAGCTCTTCGACAGGACATTCGGAACGAGAAAGGACACATTCTTTGAGGGAGGACCAATTGCGCATCTTCCCTTCGCTGAGCCCTTCTGTCCTGAACTGAGGAGAGTCGCCGCAGACACGGCGAAAGAACTGAAGTACAAGATTCACAAGAAGGGAACGTACGTCTGCATCAACGGTCCAAGGTTTTCGACGCGGGCGGAATCACTCTTCTTCCACGGACAAGGTTGGGAGGTTATCGGCATGACTGCTTATCCTGAGGCGGCTCTTGCGCGGGAGGCGGGTATCTGCTTCGTGAACATCTCGATGCCAACCGACTACGACGTTCACGGTGACGAAGTTGTAACGCACGAGATGGTCCTGAGAACAATGTCACAGAACGTTGACCGAGTCAGGAAGCTCACCTTTGAAATGATAACGAACATCCCGAAGGACGCAGGCTGTGACTGCCAGACATCTATGAAGCACGGTCTCTTCTAGACGTCTATAGGAATAGGGAACTCGGCATAGGCCGAGCCGACAGGTGATATGAAATGAAGCTTGGAGTTGGTCAGATGGCCCCTAGGGTCACTGAGAATGAAGGAAACATCGCTAGGCTGAAAGCCATTCTGAAGGAGGCCGATGAGAAAGACATCGATGTTCTTGTTCTGCCAGAACTGCTAAACTCTGGATACGTCTTCGAAACTGAGGAGGAGGTCGAGGAAGCGGCAGAGTCAATCCCAGAAGGCAGAGCATCTAAACTGCTCCTGGCTTGGTCAGAGAAGGACAGGCTCGTCGTTGCGGGTCTCTGCGAGAGGGCTGATAATGGCATCTTCAACTCAGCAGCTGTCTTTGCCAAGGGGAACCACGTCACTACCTATCGCAAGATCCATCTCTTTCAGAACGAGAAGGACTGGTTCCAGCCCGGAAACGAGGAGCCGCCTGTTGTGAGCTATGACGGACATAGGTATGGGGTCATGGTCTGCTTCGACTGGGCGTTTCCTGAAGTTGCGCGAATACTCGCCCTGAAGGGAGCAGAGGTCATCCTCCATCCGGCCAACCTCGTACTTCCCTATTGCCAGAGAGCAATGATAACAAGATCAATCGAGAACGGCGTCTTCACGGCTACTGCCAACAGAATAGGAACCGAGAGGGATGTCACCTTCACCGGCAACTCTCAGATTACCAATCCGAGGGGAGAACTGCTGACACAGATGTCTGAAGAAAAGGCGGGAGTCGGGTGGGCAGAGATCAAGCCAGAAGAGGCCTTGGATAAGATGATGACCGACAGGAACCATCTCTTCACTGACAGGCGACCCAGCCTCTATTCGAGAATCACTCAGGTTCCCGACGATTGAGCTTGCTCGGAGCCTTGCCATCCCAGTGTTCAACAGGATACTTGGCTATGTTCTTCTCCATCTTCTCAGCGATTGCCTTCGCCACGTCGACGCCCATAACATCCGCAAGTCGAAGAGTGTAGATGAGGACATCTGCGACCTCAGCGCGAACTGCATCCGAATACTCCTTCTCTTTGAGCGATTCGAGTATCTCGTCATCGCTCTTCCATTGGAACAGCTCGAGAAGCTCACCAAGCTCTATTGACACTGACATGGCGAGCGCAGAGGGCTTGTGGAATTTCTCCCAGTCACGCTCCTTGACGAACTCCCTGATCATGGACATGATCTCTTCTAGGGAGAGGGAGTGGGTTCCCAACCCGACCACCAGACCATTAGCGCCGCGGCTGTGGATCTAGGCTCTTCTGTATCATCCACAGAGAGTAGAGTGAGAAGATGACCAGGACATAGCAGATGAAGAGCAGAGACACTTCATAGCCTGGAACCACTGACACTCCAAGGACTATCCAGAACAATGTATCCAGGGTGCCCAGTATCGTCGCCAAAATCACGACGGCAAGATTGGTGATTCCGGCATAGCGAAGTTTGTCAGCTCCAGCCCTTATCCATGTGGACAAGGAGTACACTGCCCCAACTGCAGCAAGGATAAGCAGGATAAAGACGCCTATGATCGAGTAGCGATGCCATGCCCAGACTCCAAAGGGTGTAAGTAGAACAAGGGCAAACCCAACCAGCATGAGGAAGAACACTGTCTTGGGCCATGGGTCAGCGATGAAGCCTTCGACTCTGTCCCTGAAGGATGCTTCGCCCTGGTCTTCCTCGGGATAGTCGTCTTCATCCAGATGCTCCTCATCCTCTTCTTCCTCCTCTTCTTCATAATCTTCATCCGGGAAGGAGTCATCCTCGTCGTATTCATCATCCTCGAAGAAGTCGTCTTCGCTGCTCATCACGTTAGCCTCACTTGATGCGCCATGTTGTCTATGGGCCAGTTAAAACCCTTGTCGTTTCGTGACATTCAACAGGGATATCATTAAATCTTGTTTCAGGGGTTGAGGCCGTATGTCTCTTGAAGGCCTAGGCGAAGACCAATGGCTTGGCAAGGCACGGTCACTTCGCCAGCAAGGATTGAACAAGAAGAGCATCGAGGCGTACCGGAAGGTGCTTCAGCTTAACCCGAACAATCTAGCTGCTCTTAACGAGGTGGGTCTTGTACATATCCACATAGGAGAACAGGGCGAGGCCGTTGTTGTCTTCGACTATGCCATAGATGTCGATGCAGACGACCCACGCGCCCACTCCAACAAGGCGGAGGCGCATCTGACGCTAGGAGCATTCGAGGATGCTCTTACCGCCGCAGAGGTAGGACTGAAGAGGTGTCCACAAGAGGCCGACCTGTGGATGAAGAAGGCCAGAGCACTCGAGAGCCTCTTCAGAATCCAAGAGGCAGTTGAGGCCTACAACGAGGCTCTGAAGTATGACTCAGAGAATCCTGAGGCATGGAAGTCACTAGCCCTGTGCTATGATGCGTTGGAGCAGTGGCCGGCCGTGCAGAGAGCCTATAGAATTGCCGCAAGCCTTCACCAGAAGCGGGGCGAAATGCAGGACGCCGAGAGCTGCCTCAAATTCGCTGAGATGGCAGCACGAAGTGAAAAGGACGAGTTCTGAGAAAGAGAAGAAGAACCGGCGCTCTGTGGCGCCAGTTCCCTGTTGGTGCTATTTGCGCTTCTTGGCACATAGACCGCCAATCGCAGCGACTACCGCCAGTGCGAGGAAGGGCAGGAGCTGACCGAGTAGTTCACCGATATCACCGTCGCCGGTGCCGGTGCCTGTGCCAGTCCCTGTCGACGTGGAGCTCGTTGTGCTGGTAGTGGTTATCACTGACCCAATCGAATCCCTGACGGGAATCACCATCTCGAACCCAACATGGGTGACTCCCCCTGCCACTACTGTGGCCTGAACAGTGATGTTAGTTCCATCTGTCTGAGG
>JAEOUG010000096.1 GCA_016839445.1 Candidatus Thorarchaeota archaeon | reverse complement strand
TCTTTGCTGTAGAGCATTGTCTCGTATTCGGCCATTGTTCATATTCCTCAAGAGACTTTGAGCTGCCGTTACAGGACCACCTTATAAAGAGTTCATCTCGAATGAAAACAAGTGAGGGAGGCAAGACGAGAGTCCTGCCTCTTGGGTACTCTATTGGAGCATCTTCGGAACGCTGTAGCACTCGCCTAGCTCTTCGTGGAGCTTGGTGATTTCGGTCTTCACCTTGTCCATACCAACACGCTGGGCCATGGCGAAAGGTCCCTCCGGGAAGCTTGCGCCAAGAATCATTGCTTTGTCAATGTCTTCCTTGTTCGCAATCCCATCATCAACCAGGATCATTGCTTCACGAATGACAGGCATTGAAACTCGTGTGACCAACCAGTCCCTGTCCACACCCTTGTAGGGCTCGGGCGCAGGTCCCTTACCGCTGTAGTCGTAGAAGCCCTTCTTGGTCTTGTTGCCCAAGTGGCCCGCATCGACAAGCTTCTTGAGAGTTTCAGGCGGTTTGAAGCAATCACCGAGCTCCCGGTACAGAGTGCTCATGGCATTGAACGCCACATCTAGGCCAACGAAGTCGCCAAGAGCGAATGGGCCAGCTGCGAACTTGGCGCCTGCTACCATAGCAGTGTCAAGCTCCTCCATCGTTGCCACTCCCTGTTCGTACAGGAGAATGGACTCACGAAGAACAGGCATCAGAATCCTGTTTACGATGAAGCCGGGGCTGTTCTTCGCACGAACAGTTGTCTTGTTCTGCTTGGCCCCCACAGCTTCAGCAATGGCGATGGTTTCAGAGCTCGTCTTGTCACCCACCACGATCTCGAGCAGCTTCATTGCTGCGACAGGGGAGAAGTAGTGCATGCCAATGAACTTGTCAGGCCTCTTGGTCGAGGAGGCCAGCTCGTCAATGCTCAGGGATGACGTGTTTGTCGCGAGGATTGTGTGAGAGGGGGCGGCGGCATCGATACGGCCGAATACCTCCTTCTTCACGTCCATGTTCTCGAAGATGGCTTCGATGACCAGGTCTGCGTCCTTCACCGCTGCCTCTAGGTCCACATTGCCCTTCATGCGGCCAATAAGACCCTCAGCCTCGGTCATGGACATCTTGCCCTTGTCGATGCCAGTCATCACATCATTCCGGATTCGATCCATCCCGCTGTCGACATACTCCTGCTTGATGTCGTTAATGGTGACGTCGTACCCGTTCCATGCAGACACATAGGCGATTCCTGAACCCATGAGTCCAGAGCCTATGACTGCAATCCGTTTGACATCCATAGATAGAGCCTCCTACATAGCGCCCATCATGGCCGCAAGGATCAGGTTGGCCAAGGCATCACTCTCGTGAGCGTTGCCAATTACATCGAGGCTGCCATCCTTCATGGTGTCCTTGAATTTCACCTCTCCAGTGAAGATTCCCAATAGGGTCTCTGCATTCGCCTTGTAGATCACATCGGGACTTGGATAGATTCCATTCTTGAGCTCCATGAAGGGCGCATGCTTGGTGACCACGATGTATTGGTGCCCATGCTCTGGAGTTGAAACTTGGAGTATCTTGCCGTGGTACGGGCCAATCCAGTCAGCCACTTGCTTCTGTAGGTCGTCCTTCTCTCGCACCTTGGCGATTAAGAACTGGAAGAATTCTTGCAGTTGTGACATTCTTACTCCTCCTTCGCAATCCAATCACTGATGGCTTCCTGCATGACGTCGTCGATTGTCACGCTCCAGAAGTTCCCCTTTCTCTCCTTTATCGTGTGAATGAACTCATCATATCGGTCGCCCTCCATGAGGACAACGATTCTGCCCTTGCGGTCGTTGATGAAGGACTGATGGATCATCTTCTTGGTGTTCCAGTACTCGTGCTGGATGTCCCCATCCTCAAGACGTGGATAGAAAGGCCATGCACCAGTCGGATGGGGCCTGAACTTCTTGCCACCAGACTTCCACTTCTTCACTAGGTCGCCGGTAGCTTCTTTGAACCCAGGTCTGAACGGCCACTGTGGGACATAGCGGAATCCCTTCTCCCCATCGACTTCGCCGCTGGACCATCTCCCAGTGTAGACACGTCCACCCTTGTTGTCACAGAACTGCTCCATGACAACTTCAATGAAGCCTTCAAGAGTGAGACCGGCCTCTTCAGCCATCTCCTTCATGTTGTCGAGGGTTTTTCCTTCGAAATTCACGTCCATCCTACTTCTCCTCCTTCCTGAAAGCCAACCGCTTGTACGGATAGCCCCACCGCTCCTCGTACATGAGTCCTTCGAGGGGAGCTCTGCTGGGACCAAGAGCTCTCGGAGATATTCTCTTACCTATGCAGAATGCTGTAAGCGGAGTCCAGATTGGTGGAATTCCAAGCTTGTCTCTCACAAGCTCTGCATGACGAGGATCAGAGCAGATGAGGGCCTCATATCCACAACCGTAGCCAAGCTCGGTTGCAGTGAGCCACATGTTCTGCACTGCCATTCCGGCTACAACTGACCCAAACAACTCGTTTGGATAGAGATAGCCTGCATCATGCCATGCCTCGCTGGCACAGACGATGATCACAGCATCGCTCTTCTCTGGATAGCGAAACAGCTCACCGTCCCTTAGCCTTGCGTAGACAGCGGCACGGTAGGGGTCATTGATGAACCAGTTCCTCCCACTAGTGAGCTCGAATGGAGCACCACCGAATGCAGTCTGGGCCATTTCTTGAGCGATGTCAGCCAAGAACTCCTTGGCCTCTTTGTCATCGCGGATTACGATGAAGCGGATCATCAGCATGTTCTCCGGACTGGGAGCATGCCGTGCCGCCTCCAATATCATCTCAATATGCTCGTCAGGAATCCTCTCACCAGTAAACTCCCTAATAGAGCGGCGGTCTCGGATAAGCCTCAACGACTGAAGCTCTTCAGTCGTCTTAGTCGTATCTTCAGCCTTACCGGCGGAGTCAGATTCAGACTTTGCAGCATCTGAAGCCATTTGTTCACCTCAAGTTGGTTTGTCAAGCAGCCCTCGGTGCTTCCAGCGACCATTTATGTATTCCGAGAAAGGGCGGTCGATGACTGATACTCTGACAAGTCCTCTGTGTTGTGGAGAATCAGCTCCGAGTAATGACCTAGTATTAGCTGCAACACACAAGATGACTTATGCCCCATAGGCATCCTTTGGCAGGAAGCGCACAACTGACTCCCGGCAATGTGCGTTTCAACTGTTTCTATGGAGGGAGCCTTGTGCTCCCAATCCCGCTCCTCGCAGAGAATGCTAGGCACCAAGACAATCAAGATCCAGCGAATCTCGAAGGATACGCTCAACATCAGATAGCTTCTCGGGATTGTCTGCGGAAACCGTTCCGACAAGTCCATCCACAATCTGGCTTGTACGAAACGTATCATGGGCCGTAGTCATGATAGGCACGTCTAGCTCTCTCGCGCGGGTTAGCGTCGCCATGTCGGGTCCTAGTCCGCCTGTTAGTATCAGCAGGTTCGTGTCTGTTTCAAGCGCAGTGAGGCATATGTCCGTTCTATCCCCACTAGTTATCACAGCCTTATCCTTCGCCCTCCTGAACCACTTCAGGGCATTCTCAGGAGCCATGCTGCCCACCATGAACTGGTCTATGGGCAGATCCCCTTTCGCCTCGCCGAAGACCATCTGTCCTGCTAGAGCCCGCTGAATCTCTCGGATTGTCGGACTGAAGAGCTCCCTGTGGTGGTAGATTGCCCCACAGAAGCGAACTCCCTGAGTCTTCAGATACGGCCCAATCCTTTCAGTGATTGGTTTCCTTAGCATTGGAGGAACCTGAGTCAGGACAATGCCTATGTCCTCAGCGCCTTCTCTGGCGAAGAGATTCTTCTGCAAGAGCACATCGTCTATGGCAGTTACATCAGGGAAGTTGACGAGACAGACAACCCGAGCTTCAAGTTCTGCTGCAATCTGAGGGGTGGACAGCCCTACATGCAGGAGATGCCACGGTGCCTTAGTTCCCTCGACAATGACGTAGTCCCGACCCTTGGAGATCCTTTCATATGAATCGCGTACACGCTCTTTCAGAGCAGCATCGCCAATCTTGAGGAGCTCGTCGTAGCTAGACGTTGCGCGCACAATAGGACAGATCACAGCCAAGGGCTCATCCATCCCGAGAAGGCCCTTCATTATGGTTGCATCTTCGTCGACATCTTCGCCAGGCGTGCTGAGATGGAAGCACTTGGTTCCCGCAGGCTTGAAGTAGCCTACCTTCTTCCCCTCGGACACTAGTTTCCGCGCGAGCGCGACAGCGATCATCGTCTTGCCAGTCATAGTGTCGCCGCTGATGACGATGTTCTTCGCCACACAATCAACCTCCTATCGTGATCTTGACGTCCACAGCTGAGATCCCCTGCCCGCTCACATAGGCGAAGGCGGGATTGATATCTAGTTCCACAATCTCCTCGAAGTCTGTCACCATCTGGCTTATCCTAAGAATGGTATCCTCGATAGCTGCGATGTCACTGGGAGGCTCTCCACGGACTCCTTTCAGAAGCATACCCATCTTGGTTTCATTGATGAGTTCCTCCGCATCAGTCCTTGTCATAGGCGCCAGCCTGAAGGATATGTCCTTCAAGTAGTTCACGAAGATGCCGCCTGCTCCAAACATGATTAGCGGCCCGAACTGTACATCCCTTGAGCAGCCGATTATGAGCTCCTTCCCCTTCTCAGCCATCTCCTGAACGTCTACGCCGTACACAATGGCCTTGGGCATGTGCTGCTTAGCGCTGTCCAGGATTTGCAGGAAGGCCTCCTCAACCTCCTCAGGTTTTGTAAGACCCACCCTGATACCACCTACATCACTCTTGTGTACAATGTCAGGACTGGCAATCTTCAAGACAACAGGATAGCCGAGCTCCTCAGCATGCTGCTTCGCCTCCTCAGAACTGGTGGCCAGTCGTATTCGGGCAACCCTGATTCCATAGGCCTCTGCAATCTCGTGAGCCTCGCTGCCCAGTAGGACCCTTCTCCCATCGCGACGGACCCCATCGATCACTTCCTGAACCTTCTTCTTGTTGGGGTTGAACTTGGGGATGGCCTCATCCTTCAGGCTATCTCGGTGCAGCGTATACTTGTAGAGCTCTGCGAGGGCGTGGACTGCTCGTTCTGGGAAATCAAATACGGGTATCTTGCCCTCAGTCAGTACGATTCGAGGATAGACCATCGAATTCCCACCCATGAAGACTGCGATGAGCGGTTTGTCAGGGTACTTCTCTCGTGATTCGACGAGAACTCGAGCGGTCTCCGTTTCTTTCGTCATTGCCTGGGGGGTAAGCAGCACTAGCACTGAGTCGACATTCTCATCTCGCAGAGCTGCCTCCACACAGAGAGCATAGTCCTCAGGCTGAGCGGTTCCAAGTGCATCAATAGGGTTGTAGACCGCTGCGGCGGCGGGGAGGTTGCTCTTCAGGTGCTCAATCGTGTCGTTGGAGAGCTGTGCAATGTCTAGCCCACTAGCCTCGCAGGCATCGGTGGTGAGGATTCCGGGCCCGCCGGCATTTGTGACAATGGCGACTCGATTTCCTGCGGGAAGGTTCATGTCGTCGTAGACTGACGCAACATCGAAGAGGGCCGCCATGTCTACAGCTCTGCTGACGCCGCTCTGCTTGAAGGCCACGTCGTATGCCGTGTCGCTTCCAGCCAGAGAACCGGTGTGGGAAGATGCAGCGCGAGCTCCGGCTTCACTGACGCCGGACTTGACAACGAAGATGGGCTTGTGTGGAACGACTCTGCGGCAGGCGTCCATGAACTTCTTGCCGTCGACCACGGATTCGATATAGAGCAAGATGAATGTAGAATCAGGATCATTGCCAAAAGCATCGATGAAATCAGCCTCGTCAAGGTGAGCCTTGTTACCAAGACTGACGAACTTGGAGAATCCAATCTTCTCCATGAGGCTCCAATCCAGGATTCCGGTCATGAGGGCGCCTGACTGCGAGGCAAAGGCGATTGTCCCCTTCTTCGGTGTCCCTGCAGAGAAGGATGCATTGTATGGAGCGTGCGTGTTGATTATGCCCAGGCAGTTCGGCCCTTGGATGACCATGCCGTACTTCTCGGCCAGCTCAACAAGCTTCTTCTCAGATTCCTGACCTTCGTGCCCAATCTCTTTGAAACCGGCGGTGATAATGACAAGAGCCTTCACGCCCTTCTCGCCGCATTCCTTGACAGCCGGGAGCACGAACTTGGCGGGAATCACAATCACCGCTACGTCTATGTCGCTAGCTATGTCCTTGACAGACCTGAATGTCTTCTGTCCCAGAATCTCTCCACCCTTCGGATTGATCGGATAGATCCTGCCCTCGTAGCCACTGTCGATGAGGTTGCGCATGACATCATTGCCTAGTTTCCCTTTTGTTGACGAAGCCCCTATCACCGCAATTGAACGTGGATTAAAGAGGACTTCAATGCCTTTCTGTCTGTCCACCTGACACACTACCTCACGTTGGTCGGGCAGGGTGCAATATGGACCCGATATAACTTATCGCTTCTAACCACTCCAATGGCTTCGTGAATTCAAATATCCAAGCGGGTAATACTCAGTATCATATCCCCGTATGACCCAGAGATTGCTTGGTGACTACTACCATGAAGCTCGTAACATTACACATACCGGAGCAATACGTCGAAGGGCTCGAGCGCCTGGTTGAGAGCAACCTCTATCCTAACAGATCAGAGGCAATCCGAATCGCCATCCGCGACCTTCTAAAGAGAGAGCTCTGGGGCTAGGCTGAGAACAGAGAACATACACGCTTCCCGCGCCAAACATCAGACGTGCTAGATTCACTCAAAAGCGCAGTAGGCCTCACTGTGCGGCGCGCGTCGTATCGCGAGGATGATGTAAAAGAAACGTTGATATTAGCTTATATCAACAACTAATACACAGGCAGAGGCGCCAAGCGCGCCCAAAGAACCAAGTGATTGAGGCCCTCGTATTGGAGTTTGACCAGGCTGTTCTCAAAGGGAACCAAGACGAACCAGTCACACTTGTGAAGGGCTGCCCATGTTTCAGGCAGTTTGGTGATGAGAAGGTCTGCCTCAACAACGACGACGTTCTTCCTGTAAACGCGATTTCTGTGGACGCTGCTTTCTTTGAGAGTGTGACTTCTTCTGAGGAGCTGGAGGAAACCAAGAGCGAGAACGAGAGCATGTGCTACCTGTTGATATTCCTCGACCGGGAGAAGAACCACTGTTACTGCGTTAGCCAGTATCAGAAGATCCGAATCGACAGCAAAGACATCACCGTTTCAGACATTGACAGCGCGCTTAGCTTCGTCACAAACACAGAGAAGATGTCAGACGGCCTCATGTGCTCAGAGTGCCTATACAAGTATCTTCGAACCCTTGGCGATGCCTCTCAGGGATACTTCACGTCGTCCGAGAGAGAAGAGGTCGTCAGCCAGTACATCCGCGAGATAGGCTACAAGATGTCGTCCGAGCTAAGCGGAGTGAGAATCCCAGATCCCTCGAGTGTGGACGACTCTCAGAGGCATGCGCTCTCGAAGTACATACAGAGAGTAGGGAAATCGAGGTCGAAGTGGGCTTCTGTAATACTTCGCCTGAGGAGAAGCGGCGCGGATAGAGCTCTTCTAGATCTCATTGAAGCGTACCGTTCACTCCATCGGTTGGAAGCGGTGTTCCTTTACCAGGTCCTCGGACTTGAGAACCCATCCGAGTACGATGATGCGGAAACGATGATTCGAGTGATGATAGGAATCGCCGATAGAATGATCTCTCTCTCCGAGCACATCGTAGAGGAGACGAACAGGCTGATGGCTAAGGGTGTAGTGAACGGAAGTCTATCCGAAATCTTGCTCGAGAGCTCTGAGAGACGGAAGAAGACCGAGGAGAGATTCAGAGAACTGGCTTCGGTTCTCAAAGAGATCACTTCACGAAGGTCCTGATTTGGTATCGGTATCGTCACAACAACTGCTAAATGCATCCCAACCAACGTATGACGGTGACCTCTCTGGAGGGCAACCTCGAGGCCACACGCTAGGAGCAGAGAACAGTGCTTGAACAGGGGCAATCGGAGATTAAGATAGTCAGAGGCTGCCCGTGCTACAAGGTCTTCGGAGACGAGAAGCTATGTGTCAACGACGACCGTGTCCTCGAAATCGAGGCAATTGAGCTGGATCCTTCCCTCTTTGCGTTCCACACCAAAAAGGATGGCATGGAGGACGAGAGAGCGACAGAGGGGAACATCTGCTACGCCTCCATTTTCATCAACTACCCTGACAACAAGGTCTACTGTATCTCTCAGGGCTGGGTTCTCAGAATTCATGGAAAGGACGTCCCAGGTGACGACCTTGAAGATGCGTTGCAGTTCCTTTCAACGAAGGAGCTGACGACCTCGGCCGAGATCTGCTCAGAGTGTCTCTACAAATTCATACTGACCCTAGGTGATACATTCGCCGACTTACTATCCAGGAAGGAGAAGACGGACGAGGTCAAGAGGTACGTGGACAAGTTCTCCCTCATGATTGCTGTAAAACACAGCCAGATGGATGAGATGATGGAACCCATCGGCACCGAAGAGGACATCGAGGAGGGAGTGGACCACTTCGCCTTTCTTCACAAGTACCTAGTGCAGCTCCAAGACCAGATGACATACTGGAAGAAGACAGAGGATTCACTTGTCGAGGAAGGGAAAGAGGAGTGGCTCTCTGAGCTAGCGGCCATGCGAGAAAGACTTGCACGGCTAGAATTCCAGTTCTACAGCCAGACACTCCAGCTTCGCTACATCAACGACTTCAATCTGCTCATAAAGATGCTTCAGTACATCCTGAGAACGGCAGACGAGATCCTCGGCCTCAACGAGAGAATTCACAATGAGATTCGGGCGGACAGGTTCCAGCAGATCCTGGGAGCCGACGAGAGGCTGCACGCACTGGAAGGCTACGCGGAGAAGAGCAGGACAGTCGAACACAACTTCGGGAACATCTTGCAGATACTCACCAAGCTCTGAGTCCCTAATCTCTGAATCTTGAGTCCATCAGTATGGCAGCGATCAGTTTCTGGGCCGTGGGGCTAGGCTCTCCTTCGTTCCACTCGTTGACGAACTCGGCATACGCATCCATATCATCGAGAACAGCCGCGGCCAGACTGCTGAGCTGTCTCTCTTCCACCTCAGGACCATGATCAAGTCCCGGGCAGATTTCCTTCTGAGCACTCAGACCCCAGTATGTTCCTTCAGAGTCTCTCCTGAACACAAACGGAAATGATCTGCACACAGAGGGCCTCGCAGCATGAATCAGACAGAGGCTGTTCTCAAGAAAGGCGCAGTCGCCGCCTCTCATTTTCTTTAGAGCCAAAACTGCCGGACCACGCTCCGTTTCCGCACTGGGAGTACCCAAGAGACCCTCAGGCCGGGTAGCTCCTTGCGGCAGTATCATGAAATCGACGATTTTCAGCATGTTGTCAGACTCCAGTCCAAGTGCTCTGGCTATCCTCACGATGTCTCTTCCGTTGAGAGTGATCAGAAGCTGTTGCCTTCTGCAACAAGCTCCGCATTTCTGACATTCGAATCTGACTGCATCATTACCTTCCGGCAATCTGCGCACATCCGGTCGTGAATTCTATCTGATGGTGGCCAGGAACTTGCGCATCTCAGCGAGACCTTCTCGGATATCGTCCAGCGAAAGAGAATAGGAGAATCTAAGGTGATGGTCATACTGCTCTCCGAAAGCGCTTCCTGGTGTGCTTGTGACGCCAGTCTTCTTGAGGATCAGCTCTGCCAGAGTCATGCTGCTTAGACCCCACTCAGAGAAATCAGGGAAGACGTAGAAGGCGCCTTTGGGATTCACACACTGAATTCCCTCAATCTCACAGAAGATTCGTGTAATCTCGTCTCTACGCTTCTGATACTCGTCAACCATCTTCTGTACTGAGTCCTGGCTACCTGTGAGAGCTTCGACTCCAGCAGCCTGAACGAAGGATGTCGCACATGATGTGGTGTTCTGCTGAATGCGAACCATGTTCTCAATCGTTTCAGGATTGCCGATGGCATATCCTAGACGCCAACCCGTCATGGAGTAGGCCTTTGAGAGGCCGTTGATGATTAGTGTGTGCTCCATGTTCGGGTCAGCATCAAGCATCGAGGTCTGCTTGAAGCCATCATAGACAAGGGATTCGTATATCTCATCAGAAAAGACAACGAAGTCTCTATCCTCGGCAAGGTCGAGAATCAACCTCAACTGCTCTTTGCCTAGGACACCGCCTGTAGGATTGTTAGGGGTATTGATTACCAAGGCAGATACTGTTTTTGTCGCCTTGCTCTTCAAGACCTCCTCGTCAAGCTCGTATCCTGGTTTGGTCGGGACATCAACTGGCTTTGCACCCACTGTTCTTATCATCACACGGTATGTGGGCCAAGCAGGTGAAAGGACCAAGACGTCGTCTCCGGCGTCAATCGTGCTCAGGAAGCCCGCGAAGAGGGCCATTTTTGCGCCAGGAGTGACCACGACGTTGCTGTCGCCTTCTATCTTGTGACCGCGGCTCGCGTAGTACCCCTCAATTGCGTCTAAGAGAGGAGGAATCCCTCTTGCAGGTGTGTATTTCGTCATTCCGCCCCGAAGAGCTTTGACTCCTGCTTCAACGACATTGTCAGGGGTCGGGAAGTCAGGCTGTCCCACCTCGAAGTGGTATATCTTCCGTCCTTCTTTCTCAAGCTTTTTGGCCAAGTCAAACATTTTCAGAGTTCCCGAGGGAGGGATGCGTTCCATTGTGTGTGAGGTCCAGTCCATACTGTTCACGACCCAGCGAGCATCTTGCCACCGATGCTCAAGCAGGTCCGCTCGGGAAGGTCGTTTGATAAATTGTTTGTGTATTGGCAACTAGTGGAAGAACTGAAACAGCCGTTCCTTCTGATGATCAGTTCCAAGGATACTTATTCGGTCCAGGAGGATTTCTCCAAGTCCTCTCTCATATGCCATTCTCAGGAATGGCACTTCGAGGGGGTCAACGCCCAGAAGGTCAGCACAGATAGCATCGACCGCTAATGGGTCAGCTCCGACAATGACGCCACCAAGATGCCGCGAAACACCAGCCTCTCTCTTTCCAATGACCGGGTTCGTGAGGTCGATGATGGTAAGGTCGGGGCGGTAGCATGCAAGCAAATCAACAAGGACCGAGTCTATGGTGGAGTGGTAGATGCTCTTGTCTCGCTCGGGGAGGAGTCCAAAGAGGTTCTTCACGCCTGCGCCAACAGAGGTGACCCCAGGCTCGGCCTTCATTGTGGCAAGATTGAGCAGCAGTCTGGCCCCATGTAGCACCGAGGGCATTTCTCTCTTTCCGAAATGATTCCCAAGAAACTGAACTTCGCGGAGCTCCGCTTGTGAGAGGTTCACTAGTTCAACGCGCTCATCTGCCAAGGTACTGTATCCAGTCATCTCGAAGGCTTCTTCTGATGTACGAAGTGGATTATCGCTCTCAACTAGACAGATCTGCATTGCTTTCCTGAACAGGCCTACGACAGCTCGTGCCATCTCAAGGTCCGTGTTGCCAATGAGGCGAGGATCGTATATCGAAGGCTTGACAACAACTCTCTGGGCGGAGGCTCCTTTGGAAAGAGGATCAGGCAGGAATCCCAGGGCGGTCATCAGAGCTTCCCTCGGTGTTCTCTTGACTGCCACTGCAACATGGACCTTCTCTGGCATGGCAATCATTCTGATGTCCAAGGCTTTAAGTGAAACTCCACATCTCCTAGGAGCTAGAGCGATGAAACTGACTGATGACTTGCGAGACCGTTACTCCAGAATGCTTGCACTGAGAGACATCAGCGAGGAAGATATGGAGTCCATTATGGCTACTTCTGTCGCAGTGGTTGGCGCAGGGGGACTCGGGAGTCCAGCACTTAGACTGCTGGCTGCAATAGGGTTTGGCAGAATTCTCATTGTCGACAGGGACATTGTTGAGTTGTCCAACATCCAGAGGCAGACCGTCTATAACACGAGGGACATAGGAAGGCCGAAGGCCGAGGCTGCAGCTGAGAACTTGGAGCTCATGAATCCCAATGTAGAGTATGAGCCTGTGTGTGCGTCAATAACTGAGAGAAACGCGACGCCCATTCTCAGAGGTACAGACATCATCGTAGATGGACTAGACACGTTTCAGGCGAGGAGAGCTCTGAATAAGGCCAGCCTTGCCCTTTCGGTGCCGTACATCTTCGCGGGAGCTGTTGAATACTACGCCAATCTAAGTACATTCATCCCTGGTGAGACCGGTTGTCTTAGTTGTGTCATGGGAGATGCGCAGGACAACCCCGAGAACACGTGCGCCAATGTAGGCGTGTCTCCAACACTTCTATCAATAGCTGCATCAGTACAGGTCGATGAAGCACTTAGGATTGCCACTGGAAAGACGCCACATTTGCAGAACCGTCTGATGGCGATCGAAACAGCGACGCTTTCGTTTGAGGTATTTGACATAGGAAGGGCAGAGGGCTGCCCTGAATGCTCTTCACCACAGACCCTCGTATCAGATTCTCCTTCAGAGATAACAGCCACACTGCTCTGCTCAAAGAACTACAACGTAACGCCTGCTGAAGGAGAGAAACTAGATCTTGACAGTATACGCACAAATCTGGACAAGAGCCTAGCCGCCAGAGGTGGTAAGAGAGCTTTGAGTGTGACCTTTGAAGATGGATCTCGAGTCACACTGATGCAGGGTGGAAACGCCATTGTGAAGGGAGTTGCCTCTCCGGACCACGCAATCAGGTTGTACAGGAGAATAGTTGACTCCCAGGATTAGGCACCGAAGAATAGCCTTCGGGCCCTCCTCTTGCGTTCCTCCTCGTCCTCGTCACTCTCGGGAGGAGGGGGTGGAGGTGGGGGAGCTGCGGAAGCCTCTTCAATATCCTCGCCGGCCTCTACATCGTCGAGAGTATCAGCGTCAGGTATCGGCTCATCCTGAGTTTCCCTGCTCAGCTCCTCGTCAGAGATTGATGGCTCGTCATACGGATTCCAGACATCGGGAGGCTCTTCAGGAAGGAAATCCGGTTCATCGTCTTGCTCAAGTTCCTCCTCCTCTTCCTCAGCGGTCTCCTCCGATGGAGTCACAGCTTCCTCGTACTCGGCCCAAGTGAATGAGGCTGGTGCCTGCGCTTCTTCTGGCTCATCATCCTCTTCGTCCTCAGTCATCCAAGCGCTCTCGTCGGGTTCAACAGACTCCTCAGACTCGTCGATCACGAGAGGTGAAGGCTCTACAAGCTCGAAATCCGAGGTGAAGTCCCTTGCGGGCCCCTCAATGTCGACATCTTCCAGTAGCTCATCTGTGGTCCTCTCCACACTGTCGACAGTCATCCCCTCTTCTGGGATCTCGGTTTCCGCGGGTATTTCATCTTCATAGGATGTTGCCTCTTCAGGTGGCGACTCAGAGAGGGCATCTACAGCTGCATCTGTCAGAGTGGTTGGAGTAGATTCAAAGTCGGATGGCAGTTCGTCGGGTTCTGTGGGCGGCTCCTGTGAATCGAATCTCACGCCAAGCTTCTCGCTGAGGCATGACTCACACCTCTTTGCTGCTGCAATGAGACCATCATGGATGAAGTCCTCTAGGGTCTTCGCTCGGCTCGTGTTCTTCTGTCTCCATTTCAGGAAGGAGTCAACCATTCTGAGTGCGTCCCTGACGCCCATCCAGTAGTCGTCAGACCTGCCGTCGTCTTCTGTCACCACTGACACCATGTTGCATGGAGAGCAGACCTGAGAAAAGCGTTGTGATTACGCCTGTCTTACATTCATTTCTTCTTCTTCTGGCCCTTCTTCCGCTGCTCAAGAATCTCACTGATTACCTCATCGAAGAGGTGGTGAATCTCGGTCTGCTTGAACTTGTCAAGCTCGGAGTCAATAACGACGGTCCGTGTGGGAACGTTTGCTCCAAGGTTCTCTCGAACCTC
The DNA here is from genome assembly GCA_016839445.1 of Candidatus Thorarchaeota archaeon. Lineage (GTDB taxonomy): Archaea > Asgardarchaeota > Thorarchaeia > Thorarchaeales > Thorarchaeaceae > SMTZ1-45. The sequence continues at coordinate 22,590 of JAEOUG010000096.1, read as the reverse complement.
GTTTCTGTAGAGAGCCTCGATTTGAGGATCGGCCTCTTTCAGGACAATGACTGCCCCGCTCGCACCTCTGAATGTGAGGGCAAGCAGAATGTCGAGGGCGCTATGGCGAGGTGACATGAATACCGCATGAACCTCAGAGGAGTCAAGATCCAGATCGGTGGACCCGATGCGTATCCCATCAACCGAAACCACTGGGTCATTGAAGTTTGACAAGACGGACTCCAGAAGAGCATCGTCGGGGCCCAGGACAGTAATCTTGAATAGGTATCTTGACTTGGCGCGTTTCTTTGACAATGGTGATACACCCATCCCACTAATCGGAATAGACGTGGAGGGGGGGTATCTGCTCATATGTCTTGTGTCATGAGTTTCTGTCATCTGCAAGCATAGATTATTAAGCCCCCAGAAGGCGGGGTCGTCAGGAGATGCCAATGACAACGAGGACTGAGGTTTTTCAGGCCCTGGCGCCGGTGATGGACCCAGAGCATCCGATCTCAATCACTGACCCGAGAATGGGGATTGTCAAGGAGGAGTTCATCGAAATCGCAGACAGCACAATCAATGTGCAGTTCAAACCTACTGTACCCTATTGTCCAATGGGCGGACTCATTGGTATCCTTATCAGACACAAACTCGAGGAAGTGTTCCCCGATAGCGAGGTGAGCGTGAAGCTGCTCCCTGGCACCCACCAGCTAGAGGCTCAAGTGAACGATATGATTTCCGATGACACGAAGTACCAGAATATCGTTCGGCAACTCAAAGAAAGAAACATGCTTTGAGTATAGCGAAGGTAGAGCGCATTGAATCGGTCCGAGTATGTCATCGCTGCAGGCTTTGCTTTCGTAATGATTGGCGTAGTATTGCTTGCCATGATCTCAGGCGGCGAGGGTGGAGGCATCTTCTTTGTGTTTCCCTTCGTCTTTCTGGGAACAGGAGGAACTGCAGCAGTTGTTTCAATTCTTCTAACACTTGTCATTTTGGTCGTGTCGCTAAGATTCTGTGTGATTCAGCCAGAGATGTCCAGAGATGTCACAGGAGAACTGCCCAGATACATCAGATCCACTGATATCTGCTCAGTGTGTGGTGAACCGATTCCTGAGAGAGCGGAGTTCTGTGCATATTGTGGCGCACCGGTCGCCAATCGCAATGACAACTACAGTCGATGAGACGATGAACATTGGAGGGAAACCTGAGACCAGTCCTGGAGACTGATGTTGAGCGAATCGCCGAGATAGAGGAGTCATCTTTCCCTGATCCTTGGGACCCTGAGATGTTCCGCATTCTGGCAAGACAATCTGGAAGAGCGCTTTCAACAACTGGGTCGCTGATTGAGATGATGGTGCTCACTCACCGACAGGAGATTGTTGGGTACGCAGTCTGGGAACAGAAAGGAGGAGAGGGCCACTTGATCAATCTCGCCGTGGCGGGAGAGCACAGAAGCCAAGGGTTTGGCAGGCTCATCCTGGAGGAGGTCCTTGTGCAAATGAGGAAGAGAGGGCGTACACATGCTACACTGGAAGTCAGAGAGAGCAACTCTATCGCGAGGCACCTCTACGAGCGAGCAGGGTTTGCGGCATCAGGGCGCGTAGTGGGGTTCTACGGTGCCGAAGATGCCATCATCTACTCGTCGAACCTCTGACTCTCAGCGGATGCGACCTGCGACCAGTCGGGGTCCAAGGATGTCGTGGTAAAGACGGAGGTATGAGTCCTCTTCTGACACAATCACCATTGGGCTCTCTCCCTCACTTGAGCCACCGATGAGCAATTCCTTGTCGTCTAAGACTGCAAGAAGCATAGGGGTCTTGGTCCGCCAGACACGCCAGCCATCCACACCCTCAGTCTCCTGCGCCTCATCGGTATCAGGCAAGATGAGAATCCTTCTTGGGACATCCTTAGCCTTTCCTAGCTGCTTGAGGTCCAAGCACTCCATGTTCGGTACCGAAACCACTATCGACTCCTCTGCTCTGCCGACCATGTCGAGAACATGCGCACATGCCTCTTCTAGGCCAGATAGATACCAAGTCCGCTTCGGCGGAGCCTTGAGTAGAGTCTTGCTGAGTCTGTGAATGGCCGAGACCGAATCTGCAGCACTCTTGGTTGTATTCTTCACCTCACTCAGAGTCGACACGATTCCATCCGAGAGCTTCGCAGTCTGCTTCTTCTGATCAACCGACCACTTGCGCACGGCCTTTTCGGATTTTTCACCAAAGGATGTCAGTGCCTCGATTCGTGACTGTGATAGCGCAGACGTGTCTTCGTTTGTCCGATTAGTGGCATCAGTGACGGCCTCTGTGATACGAAGGCTCTTGGTTGCGATGTTGGACTGTGTGCTTCCGAGAAGCGCTGCTGTTTCACTACTGAGCTTCGTCTTGAACTCAAGTCCAATTGCTTCGAACTTCCTCGAGGCGAGCTGGTTGGCCGCTACGATGTTCTTCTCCATCAGGTCAACAGATTCGTCGCGCTTCTCAGTCACCGAGATTGAGACAGACTCGAGGAGGTTTCGGAAGTCCTCTGTGGCAGATTCTGCCGCCCGTTCATATTCTGTGAACTTGCCAGAGAGCCCGGCAGCTACATCGCTGTAGCTCTGAGTGGTCTTCTCATCTATGCCCTCCTGAATGTCGCCAACTTGCTCTGAGATCCTTGTCGGCATGGAAACAAGACCTTCGTTTCCTCTTGAGAGTGACGAGGCACACTTGTCGGCAAACTCGTCGAGCTTCACCTTTATCATGTTCTCAGCGCTCTTGAGGAGGGCCACATTGATCTCCTGCAGCCTCTCAATGTCAGATTCTCCACGTTCCTGTATGGAGCCTCCAGACTCCTCAGCGGCCTTCTGAAGACCTCTCTCTATCAGGGTCAGCTCATTCTTCAGCTTGGTGCCCAACTGGTCTAATGAAGTGGCAACGTTTGCCATTGTGGAGTCCACCCATTCAGAAGCCGAATCGAAAGCCTTGACGACTTCGGATCTACGCTTCTCCACGGCACTGACAACCTCGGTCTTGGCCTTCCCCCGGTCCTTCACACCCTCGGTTTCACGGTTCGAGAGCTCCGTTCTGAAGGCCTCGATCTTTTCTCCTGCGGCTTTCACGCGGCGTGTGGCAAGCCTGTTCATCTTCTTGCTCGTATCTGCCAAAAACCGTTGCTTGAGATCGCTCTGAGAACCCACGAATGAGTCCGCAGCGGTCTTCGCATTTTCCGAGCTCTTCTCCAGAGCGCTCTTCACCGCAGAGCCTGCGCCTTCAAGCTTCTCAGAGATGGATTCACGGGCACCTGTTACAGTGGTATTGAACTCCTGTGAAACCTGAGCCAAGTTGTCTATGAAGGACCTGACAGTTCCCGATTCCATCTCAATCAGACTAGTCTCGGTACTTCTGACTGCCTCGTCAAGATCGCTTAGTGTCGTGGCCATTCGTAGGGCAATCTCGTGCCTCTTCTCTAGAGCAAGCTCATCCAATGCACGCTTCGCGGCTTCAACAGAAGATGTGACCTCATCGATCTTCATTCCAAGGTCGGTAGCATACTCCTGCTGGAGCTTGGTGGATTCCTCCTTGAGGCTGCCCATCTCGTTTCTGAGAGCACTCTTGAACTCAGAGTGAGTGGATGTGATTAGGTCCCGAGCTTCGACAGTCTGGCTTGAAACCAGTCCGTTGAAGGTGGCTTCGAGCCCTTGGGTCAAGGTGACGAACTGCTTCGTGATGTCTTCTAGGTGAGTGTGGAACTCGGCTTTGATGGCCTCGGTGTGCTGGTCCATCCTCGAGACTTGCTCAGTGATTGTAGTCTCGACCTCCCTCTGGACTCTCTCAGAGTGAGATGTGATGTTGGCCACAGACCTCGCCATGCGCTTGTCAAGCCTGTCGCGCAATCCTTCATAATGCATCTTTGAGTCTTTGACCTGCTTCTGGGTGGCACCTGAGAAATTGTCAATGATCTCTGCCAGTCGCTCCCCAATGCTGGACTCAAACTCGCTAGCTGCTGTCTTGACTGCAGTAAGGAGACCCTCGTTCTTCGTCTGCGTGGACTTGATCACCGTTCCGAAAGCAGATTTGAGACGACTGCTCATTGCATCTGCAATCTCATTCATCTCATTTGATTCTGTATCAAGAATGGCACCTATTTCCGTGGCGGCGCTGTTCAGTGTTTTCTCGATGGAAGACACTGTGCCCGCAACCCAACCGTCAAGCTCGTCATGGAGACCTTTCGTGGCTAGGTCACATGCTTCCGTTTCTGACTCTGCTTGGCCTTGCAGCAGTTCAAGCAGAAGTGCCCGTGTCTCGCCAAGGGTGGTCTCGCAGTCGCTTCCCAGAGTTGTGGCCAGGCTCCCTAGCTCCTCATATTCGGTGTCAAGCTGTGAGTTCACCTTGTCGATGTGAGATGTCAAGGAGGTCTTCATCATCTCCAGGTAGTTCGTGTCTGTATTCGCAACCTGTGTCAACTGGGAGGTCACGGACTGCGATGCCACGTCCATGAAGCCCCCAACCTCCTCCTTCCAGGAGTCCGCAAGCTCACCAATCGAGCCAGCAATCTCGCGAGCCGCCGCAATCTTCGTTCTCGCGAACTCACCATATTCGGCAGTGATCTCACCTGCCTGAGTAATCACTTCATCAATCGCTTTCTGTCCATTGACGTAGGATTCAGCCAGCTCGGCGTCCAAGTGAGTGATGAAATCTGTGATGTCTTTGGATACGCCGTTCAGGACTTCCAGACCCTCGTCGGATGCAGTTGAAGCCATAGAAGTGAGTGACTCGGAAACCCCAGTGGCAATCGACCTGAGCGAGTCTGAGGACTCCGTAAGGGCGGCAGTGACAGCATCGCGGGCAGCGACAACAACCTCGCGAGACTTCTTCTCGAATTCCTGCGTAGAGGCAAGTACTGTGGTACGCTCCTTCTTCAGCCAATTGTCGAAGTCCTTGCCAATCTTCTTCATGTCTTTGCTGAGCGTGGTCTGACCCTTGTCAAGCTCGACTTGCAGCTCCTTCATCTTCGTGCCTAGTTGATCGTCAATGGAGCTGTCCAATTGATGCATGGATTTCTCCAAGTCTCCGGAGATCTTGTCCATGACTCCTGTGGAGGTTTTGACCACACCCTCAATCTGGGACTGCACGAGACTCAGTACCTTCTCCTCATACTTGTCCAAAGACTGCTGTAGATGGTCAAGTGCCTTCGACTGGGCTTGCATAACAGCTTCAAGAGTAGCGTCTAGCTGCTCGTCTCGGTCCTTCACAATGGTTTCGGCTTCCTTCATCACACGGTCAATGTCCTCAAGCTTCTCCGAAAGAAGCTCGCCAAGAGAAAGACCGGGTGGAAGAGCTTGGTAGACGGGAACGCGTCCCTCGATCTCTATGATTAGGCCCTTGGTCTGAAGACGGCTCAGCGCCCTCTTGACCGAGGTCATCTTTTCTCCGGATAGGAGCGAAATCCCTCCGGCGGTCATGTTCCCACCAAGGAATATCGGAAGTAGAACACGAGTTTCAACTTCGGTTACTCCCAGAGTGTCCCTTAGTATGGACATGCTTTCTGTCACTGCTTCATCACTCACTTCTTCATCCCACCAATGGATATGATTGCGGCTCGCGGAGAGGAGCAAGCATGCTAGCTTGCCATCTTCACGATTCTCTCGAACAAATCGCGCAGTTCGCCGGTCTCAAGAGGGTCATTGCCACCCTCTGACATGACTTCAACCTGTATCTTCATCTTGTCATCTTCAACAACAGAATATACAGACTCAAAGCTCTTTGCGGTGCTGCTCTTCGCCAGGGACCTCATTTCAGTAGCATCCACTCCAGTCACTTCTATGGAGAGAAGCCACCAGTTCAGTGTAAGGTCCTTGACCTTCGAAGCTAGCTCATAGTGCTCGGAGAAGAGCTTGACGTACAGCTTGAATTCCTCAAGATCGGTGATCTCGTTGTGGACCGGATTTATGGTCACAACACCTCGTGAGAAGTCGAATCTGAATAGCAGGTCGTTACCTGCAAACAGGACGATATCTCCAGCTGCCGCTCTTGTGAATTTCGGCCATTCCTTGCGAAATCTCGTGCTGAAATGTCGAATAGAACTCACATCAAGAGTAGACAGGAGATCCTTAATCGGAAGCCTCCGATCGTTCAGTCCTCTGCCCCTCTTCTCCAACACGTAGCGTCGGATTTGGTCAAGATATTGGCTGTAGCAGAAGCTAGGAAGGTCTTCGGCCTGAACACCTATCTCAATCAAGGCATTCAGGAAGTTGCGGTCCTTGCAGTCGGGACGTGTGGCACATCTGAGCCGATCCTCTTGGCATTCCTTACACTTGTCCTCGTAGAGTTCTATCAGTTCTCTGGCAAGGTACTTGTCTGCGGAGTTGTCAAGGAGCTTCATCCGCTCAGCTAGTTGACTGTCATGTTTCTTCAGTTCCATCTATGCCACCTGTCCTTTGTGCGCGGGTCTTGGACCGAGACCTAGCTAGCACTGACCCAACGCTATGACATCTTAGCAATAGGTCAGACTACCATTTGCGCATTTGTAGCTTCATCGAGATAAACCTATTCCACTCAAACCTTCTCTGAAGTGCCAGATTCATGGCTTCTGATTGGCTTTGGGACAGTTACTGGCTCTTTGCCATCTCTTTCAGCTTCGAAGTCCAAGACCGGATGTCCTTGCTCAAGAGAGCAATGTCATTCTCATTCAGTGTAGCTGTAGGCGGATAAGACTTGAGTTCGCGGGCCTTTGTTCCGAACTGATACAGGACAGGGGTATGCCCGCTAATCATCGTTGTTAGCCGGTCCCGAGCCTCTTCCAAGGACTCAGCCATGGCCTTGGCTTCTGTCTGCGGAGTAACAAGGTCCATCAAGTCACTCATAATCTGATCAATCGTGGAGGGCAGACTGGCCTTCGAGACCTTCTTCGGCTCTTCCTTCTCTGGCTTCTTCTCCGGCTTGCTCGGAGGAGCAGTGCTGGCGCCTGAAGCAATTGCCGCTTCAACCCTCTGCGCAGCCTCGGTAATCACTTCCGCGGCCTGATTGTACTTGCGTTCGACATCATCAAGCTGCCGGACTATTATGGACACAATCTCGTTGGTTTCCGAGAGGCTGTTGGAGAGGTCATCAACCTTCTCCTCAACACTCGACAAGCCTGCCACATATGACTGCAGATCGTCAAGTTTCTTTGATAGAACGTTCGTATCCATAATCTGGATGAGGAGATCATCAAGCTTCTTTATGATCACCGCAGTCTCTTGAGAGCCCAGTATCTCGTCAAGGGACTTCTGAAGTCCTTCGACACCCTTGGCAATCTCTGAAGTGTCGGTGGAGTCTTTTGCCGCTTCAATGGACTTCTCAAGCTTGCCCGTGGAGTCACTCAGTTTGTCCACTTTCTTCTCAAGACCACCAAGTTCCTTCACTCCGGTGGCTACGTCATTCATTGACTCCTCTATCTTCTCTAGAGAGGCAAGTGTCTTCTCAAGAGAATCGACCTTGTCTTCGATGCTTGAGACTGCCTTCAACTCGTCACGTATCGCATCGAGATCCTTAGCGATTCCGTCCAGCTTCTTGTTGAGTTCCGCGGTATCGGACTTTTCATCGGCGGGCATGACATCCCCTACTACGGTGGCGATAGTCGCGAGTAGACCAAATCGGTACATTAGCCTTTCGGGAGTATAGTAGAGTGCCCGAGGGACCTACTCGTCACCTCTAGTAGTCCTTCGCTCGCACAATCTCAAGCCCTGAGGCTTCTAGGAGGGGAAAGAGATGTGCCTTGTTCTCTGCATTGGTCCCCTTCCAATCGATTATGGCTTGCGAAACCTTCCCTGCAGTCCTTGACCTCATCTGCTCTATGATCTCAGCATTGAGACCGTCAATGGAATACTTCGGGGCAATATGGCCAATCATCAGGCTCTTCTCAAGAACAAGCTTGTTGAACTTGCTTGCATAGTGAGTGCCACCGAATCCTATAGCAGCAGCACAGTCAAGGGGCACATTGCACGCGTCTAGAGCAGCGGCCACAACAGCGCGGGCCCCTTCTTCATTCCTCCAATGTTCTTCATCACTACCAAGCTCGACAAAGACCATGGGCGTAGCTAGATTGGTAGGTCCGTGGTGTGTCACCTCAAGAGTCACATCGAAGTCCTCGAGATTACGGGCATTCCTCTCGTGGTACAGCTTGCGAAGCGCTGAGGAAACAAGAGACGGTGCTGAAACAGATAGCTCGCGAGGATTGCCTCCGAAGTCAGCCTCCTCTCCATAGTTTCCAGTGCTGTGCACCAGGAGCGAGGGCCGTCCCGACTCGGACCTGTGGCGGGAGCAGAAGATGAATGCCTCCGGGCGATAGGTTTCCTCCAGATGACTGCATTGTATCAGGTCCCTCTCTGAAGTGATGAGGAGGATCGAATCCCCAAGAGAGAGTACAGGCGTTCCCTCGAATGAGTCACCGGTCTCACCGAAGTCATACTCCTCAGTCAGGATGTCCTTCATCGTCTGACTAGCTAGGTCCTTCTTCGATGTGACGAGTATCCTCAATGGGACAAGCTCCGGGTTACGTGATAGCGCATAGCTCCAGCAGAGGCCCCAGAGAGACCTCCACCTGAATGTTCACCTTCTCATTGAAGGCCTTGGCAATGTCTGTCTCAATTCTGGACTTGAAGTCCTCGACCTTCTCAATCTGGCGAGTAATGTCGTCACGGATTCTAAGCAGGTCATTGCGATGGTACTCGAGGTTCTTCCTTGCCTCATTCAACGTCATCTCGAGATCCTTGCTCTTTGAGTACACATCGGAGCCCGCATACACTCTGCGCTTCTCCTCAATCTCCTTTGCCTGACTCTGAAATTCCTGAAGACTGCCGCCACCGATTGCATCGATCTCTTCTGTGGCTCTTCGTGCCAATCGGTCCTTCATGGACAGACGGTCCTTTTCCAGGGCTTCTCTGAGTCCCTCCAGACCTTCCATCAGACCGGGATAGCCCTCGGGCTCTCCTACAATGGCAGTGTACGGATCCTCGAAGTAGTCAATGAGAGCCTTCTGTCCAGCAGGGCCTACGCGGACCCCAGTATCATGCTGGAGGAACTTCTTGACCTGCTTCTTCAGCGGGTTCAGCTTCATACGCAAGATGCTGGAAACCCTGTCGGCCTGTTCATCGAGGCTTAGGAGCTCAGCAACATTGGAGGTCTCTGTGAACTCGCTGTAGGCCTTCTTTGCCTTGTCGTACTCCTCCTCTGCAGTCCCTATCTTCTGTCGGACCGTTCCTATCTGCTCCTCGAAGACCTCCTTAGAGAAGGTAAGGTCATGAAGTGTGTCAATCCTCCCCCTGATGCGCTCGAGGTCCTTGACCCAGCTGTACTCGTAGAGGAGTTTCTGGATTCGATTCATCTCTCTTGTGAGGTCCTTCAGGGAGGTGTCGAGCGATTTTACAAGGGTCTTGTATCGTTTGTCCATTCGCTTGATCCATCTGCGGCCAGCTTCCCACAGGTCTTGCACAAAGCGCTGAATTTCCGATTGCAGGAGCTCCGTGGACTCGTATGTAATCTCCTGTTCAACGTAGAAGTCGTCTACAATCTCCTTGACCTTTCCCGCGAATCTGACTGAAGTTGCCATATCTTGTTCGTCGGCTTCTTCGTCTTCGAACTCCCTGACTAACTCCTCGATGTCCTTCAACGCACTCTCAACAATCTTGTAGCTCCTCTCCGCCTGCTTGAGGAAATCCTTGGAGGACTTCTTGAGCTGGTTCCTGTACCACTTCTGTAGCTGCTCGACTGTGAGATTCGTCATAGGCGTGATTCACCCAATTTAATGCGGCAGTCATTTGGCCAGCTTATCAATCTTGTGAACTATGAAGTCATGAACTAGTCGCTCGGATTCGCGACTGGAACAGGATGTTTAAATCCCGAGCCGGACTTGGAAACGACAGCATAGGTAAAGGGATCGGTCATGGAAGTCCTTGACACAGGAAACCGAAGTCCAAGGTTGGACATCTCGTACAGCATCGAGTGTTCCTCATGTGGACAGGGTCGCCTGGGTTTCTTCATCAAACGACTGAGCCTAATCGACACGACCGGTGTCGAGAGACTGCTGCTCAAGAACCCTGCAGAGTATAAAGCAGGCTTCTGGTGCAGCTATCTCCTAGGTGGCCAGGTGCATAGCGTTAGTTCCACCGAGAGCAAGGCAATCACTTTGGCACAACAGGACTCGAAACCGGGAGTGCTGAAGATAGTCCTTGACCACACTCCAGAAGAGGAGAAAGAGGCTAAGGTCAGGTTCAGATTGGACATCTGGAGCCGGAACAAACCTGCGCTGCTCGTCCGACACACGACAAGCAATCAGTCAAGGGATGTCATCGAAGATGTGAGGGTCTACCTCATCGTTGACTTTGACGTTGGTGGCCCGACAAGCTACAAGGATGATGTTGCTCAATACGAACCGGACAGCGGCAGGATGTTGGTTCACGATGAAACACCCCTCTGGGTATCCTTGAGCTCACGGCCACGGGCCGATGGGCACGAGATAGCCTCCCCGACGAAGCTCAGACCGGATGGAGAGACGCGCGACCTTTCAAATAACCTCGAAGCTGGACCGCGTGACATTGCGATCGCTCTCCAATGGAATCTCGGCAATCTTGAGCCAGGAGAGAGCAAATCGGTCGACATTGTCATCGCATCCGCAACCGCATCTGATGAGGTGAAGGAAATCACCGATGAGATGTGGCAGGTGTTCGACAAGAAGATCCGATGATACTGCCCTTGAAAGAAAAGGATGGCAGCGGAGGAAGGGGTAGCACCCCTTGAGTTCGGTATGGCTCCTATAAGACAGTGGAAAGAAAAACAGTGAGGGGGCACGCTGGCCCCCATCACCTAGACTTGCTTCTCGAAGTAGGCCGCGAGCATGCGGGCTTCTTCAGTCAGCTTTGCGGGCTCACCCTTTGAGGTGAGATCGCCCCCGCTCATCAAGGACATCTCCCTGAGCGACCGAAGATTCCATTTCACTGTGCTGTACGGCACCGAGCTGTTTCGGGAAACAAGATCCGCAAGTGCCGTCATCGATAGCTCTCTGAATTCCAGAAGCCTATAGCTCACTACAAGCACCTGCTTCTGTGTGTCCGTAAGCCTAGCGTCTGCTAACGTACAGAACGCGGCTGCCAGACTACAAAAACCAGACTCAGAGACCTTACAGTCACTGGAGAACACATTCACCTCGGTGACGGTGCTTAATTTGGCACTCACCTTTGGTGTTCGCGACCCGATATCGATGGGTAGTTGTTGTTTCAGCTCCCATTTGCATTTTCACCTCTTTTCAATGGGTCAACTGAACAGTCAAGCATTATCACTTAAGTCTTGCAGTCATCTCATTCCAGGTCAGGCATTTCAAGCCCTAGTGCACGCAGTCTGCCGAAGCCTCCGCTGAAGAGGCTCATGTGATGTCGGATGCTCTCCTCGGATTCAGCAATCTCACCGAGATATGGCACAACTTCGTCAAGGTCCCCATCAACGTATGATTCCTGCATGGAGTGAACAGAATCGCTCAAGGCAAGCATAGCATCAGCTATGACCTCTGAGAGGTCAATCATCGATTGGACTACTTCAATCGCATCTGCGTCTGGCATATATGGGAGGAAGTCTTCAAAAGCTACCTTTGCCGCCCTGCATCGCTCAACACGCCCAGGAATAATCTCCTCGTACATGGAGTGCATCCAACCTATGCGTTCCTTGTGAGTAAGGTCTCTAAGACTGTCAACCGAGAAGTAGCCGGTATACGGTCCGTATTCTGTACTCTCATAGGCGATCCAGTCGTCAAAGGCTGCCAGAACTCGCCGCCAACCTTCGTCTGCTTCAGACATTGATACTCCCAAATCCAAGTCATCAATCGATGTTATAAACTAACTCGCTTCTGGGCCTAGAACATGCCCTTGTACGATGTCCGAGTGATGATGGAGCTTCTGAGAAGGTCCAAAGATACAGAGGTTGTTGAAGACCTAACAGACATTGGCGAGGGAATCGTAGAGGATCTGCAACTCAGAACTAGCGAGTCCGGAGTGGCGATTAGCAGATCCCAACGCATCAATCTGGCGATGGACATCATCAGACGAGGAGTTCAGTTTGCTAAAGTTGTAGAGCTTCTCAGCTGGAAGGACTTCGAGGTGTTCGTGGCCGAGGTTCTGACTCAGAACGATTACCGGTGTATTGAAAGCTACAGGAAGCGTGGAAGTTCAGAGACTCAAGGCATGGAGATAGATGTCGTGGGTGTGCGCGGAAGGCAGATTCTTTCGGTAGACGCGAAGATGTGGGGAGTAAGAGGCGGCAAGACCTCAGCGCTCAGGACAGCTGCTGAAAGGCAGAAGGAACGGTGTGCACGTCTGGCGCAGGAGCTTAACCCACTATCGAAGAAGATCTCTGGGCTCAAGGCCGGTTTCTACACAGTCTTTCCTGCCGTGGTCACATGGCTAGTGGAGGAGGTCGAACTTCACGAAGGAGTACCAGTAGTACCAGTGTTCAAGTTGAACTCTTTCTTGGTGAACTTGCACCAGTATGAAGATCTGATTGCTAGTTACTCCGGGTCATTCAGTGCCACTAGTCCCTGAGAGCGGCGACGATGTTGGTTACAGTGTTCATGAACGCTATCTCTATCAGCTGGTCCCTCTCACTGTATGCTTGGATACCAGGATAGGAAAGCAGGTTTTCTTTGATGGCAGATGCCAGAGCCACAACTCGATCCTCAGCGTTCTCGGAGGGACTGACCTCGAATCTCGATGCCTCGTCTCTCAGTTTCTGAATCAATGGTCGAAGTCGATCATTTGAGACCTTGTCAGGGTCAAGAGAGGCCTGAGCTGCCCCACAGGGGGGACCATCCCCTCTGAAACTACCATGCATGATGACAAGTATCCGGTGTTCTGTGTGGCTGCTCTCGAACCATTTCTCGAAGAACTCGTTGAGCTGCTGTGACTCGGCAACTCCGGCACTGTAAGGTGGCACATATCCTCCAAGTGTCTGAATAGCCATGGGAACCCCGTCAGGAGTGGGCGGAGGATGAACACGCGAATCAGAGCAGATAAGCACCAGATAGTCTTCATCTACAGGGTCAGGTCTCTGTAGACGGGAGAGAACCCAGTTCTCTCCTTCATAATCCCTCCCGTAGCTATGTGGTTCGAGTCTGGCAGAACCACTCGAGTAATCAATGCGAAGCGCGATAATCGGGAGGCCAGACAGGTCTGAGTGCCTAGACACATTGAGAAGAGATTCCCTGACGATCTCGTGAGATTCGTGTGAGTCGAATGTGACAATCACTCCTCTCTTCTGGAGGAATCCACGGTTGTACGACGCGGGTCCTCCAAAGAGAACAGGAGACTCTCCTGCGGGTGGCAGAGCATTTCCGGGAACACGTGTGGCGTGAAACGCATCCCCCATGCGCATATCGAGCACCTGAAGGTCCTGTGAGCTACGGTCTATGGGCGAGATGAGTAGGAATCGTGGCGACTGTCCCTTTGCTGCAACCTCCATTCTCTCAAGAAGATCGGGATCATCTTTCTTCTTGTTGGCCAGCTTCTCGGACAGGTCGACGATTCTGTTGATCATCTTGAGGATAGCGCCTCAGGTCAGCCCGAAAAGCCACTGGCACTTAATGGTTGCCCTGTGTAGACAAGCCCTTTTAACAGGATGAGAAGCGATGTCTACTCGTAGGTGCGATGTCAATGTCGAATCTGCTGTTTGGGGTCGTCTATCACGAGAATATCAACAACTGGGCGACTGCAAATCTAATCAAGGCAATCAATGACAAGGGACACGTTGCGAAGCCATTCAGACTCCCGGACATTGCGGCTCAGATCCCAAATCGTTTCACGCACCTCGATGAGGACGTGTCTGACATGGACGGGGTTCTTGTGCGTACGATTGGGTTCGGTACGGGAGACCAGATTACCTACAGGATAAGCCTGCTCGAGCACCTCGAGGATGCAGGCATATACGTCATGAACCCAGCCTACTCGTTCAGGAGAGCGAAGGACAAGTACGCCACTCTCACCGCACTGAACAAGGCGGGCATCAGAGTGCCAAGAACGTACATCGGAGAGAACCTTGAGGCAGCCATAGAATTCGTCGACGAGGTCGGCGATGTTGTCATCAAACCTCTCATTGGGGCCCGAGGAATGGGCGCCATCAGAGCTGAGCACAAGGAGCTCACGTACCGAGCCATGAAGTTCATTCACCAGCTCGGCCAGGTCCTCTACGTTCAAGAGATGGTAAGCAAGCCAGATCGAGATATCCGGGCGTTTGTCATCGGCGGCCAACTGGTGGCAGCGATGTACAGGTATCTTCCAGACGTTGAGGGCGAGTGGCGAACGAACGTACACGGTGGGGGAAGAGCAGAAGTGGCGGAGCTTGATGACGAATACAAAGAGTGTGCAATCAAGACAGCTGAAGTGCTTAACCTCGACTATACGGGTGTGGATATACTGGAATCGCCGGAAGGACCATCTGTCATTGAAGCAAACGCCGCTCCTTCATGGAGCGCCCTGTCACGAGTGACAAACATCGATGTGGCAAGTCTTATAGTAGACAGACTAGTGCAGCAGTCTACTCGATAGCCTACCTTGCAGCCAAGATTGCCTGTACTTCATCCTGCTCTAGAATCTTGAACTTCTTATCCGTGGTATTGATGAGGCCAATCTCAATAGATTTGGCAAGCTCTGCAGGATCTGATTCGCTCTTGTCCGTGACCTTCAAGAGGCCATCCAAAGCAAGACTCTGTGCTTGGGGAAGCTTCAGCGTGGGCTTGTACTCCTCCTGGAAGTACTCGCGCACAGCGTCAGACTCCTTACCAATAGCTGCAGCCTTCCAGCCCCAGAATGAGCCGGAGGGGTCTGTTGTGTATAGCTGCGGACCGTGGTCATCCACACCAGCAACAAGGAGAGCAACCCCATAAGGTCTCACTCCACCATACTGTGTGTGCAACTGCTTTGTGTCGCAGATGTTTACAACAAGTGCCTGGATTGAGATGGGCTCGTCGTAGCTGAGTCTATTGACCTGAGATTGGACTCGGGCTTGGTCAATGAGTTTCCTTGCATCTGCATGGAGTCCGGCAATCGCTGTTCCCACATGGTCGTCAATAAGCAGAATCTTGCGGAGGGTGTCGAGATCGGCCAATGCATGTGGAGATCTCTTCTCGCCGACAAGGACGACGCCATCAGTGGCCTTGACGCCGACGGCTAATGGCCCGTGGCGCACAGCCTCAGTCGCGTACTCAACTTGGTAGAGCCGACCCTCTGGACTGAAGACAGTGATGGCTCGGTCATAGCCCATACTCTGTGTGGGAAACATGATAAGTGACCTCAAGATGTACGTGCCAGTGGTCTGGCGTGGTCAAAACAGACTCAATCCGAGGGCGTTTAAAAGGTTGTCTGTGTGTTTGTCCATAATTCGCTACGCAGAGGCCTATCTCCATTCAAGTCGGACACTGATCCCAGATCGGGCGAGTCCAGCGAATCCCGTCGCTTCGGATTCCGGAGCAGAATAGAACTCCTCTACCTCTGACTCGCGAGTGCCTGCGGACTTGATGAAGTTCTGAATCACATACTCGCCATGGAAGCCAATCTCAGACAGGAAGTCTAGGATATCCTCGATGTCATCAGCTTGGGTGAGGCCACCAACGTAAGTCGTTCTTGGCCAGAAGAGAACATCAGCGTCCAGAAGGAGTTCAACACTCCTGCGAACTCGAGGCCAAGGGTCATTTCTTGTTCGTGCAACCTGCTGGTACTTCCTCGGACTTGACTTCACATCGAACCAGACAGAATCCAAGAATGGAACAGCGGCTTCCAGAACATCAGGGACAGACCCCTGTGTATTGAGATTCACGTGCTTGCCGGGAGCCTTGAGTTCCTTCAGCAGGAGCGGGAGTTCCTTCTGTATCGTTGGCTCTCCTCCAGTGATGCAATAGCCATCGGTCAGGAAGCCCTTGGCGCTTCCTGCAATCTCTGAAGGTGTAGACTCAGAACCTGATTCTAGAGGTATGATCTCTGCATTCTGGCAATAGGGGCAGTCGAAGTTGCATCCTGCGAGGAATATCACCGTGACGGGGATCTTCGGAACATCAACCAGGCTTACATCGATCACTGAGGCCAGTCGCAAGAGAGTCCAACCCTGACTGTCGGTCCGGCCGGCACGATATAACTCCAGCTCTACTGTCATTCGACAGCCAGAATGTAGGGTCCCGATGCGCTTTTGTGTGTAGTTCACAGATAATATTCGAACATATTTACCTGATATCTTAAGTATAATCCGCACTACCGAAAAATGGGGACCGAACAATGGCGAGTAGAAGCATCTCTCGACATGACATTCTGAAGAGCACACTTTTCCACATCCAAGTGAAATCATGCCAGTTCATCGACAATTTCCCAGAGAAGGTGGCAACCGTGTTTGATGACGCTGTGGGAAAGAGAGGGCTCAAGGACTATGACGAGATCAAACGGAGACTGTACAGAATCAAGACCAACTTCTTCAAGATAAATGCCATCAAGAAGAAGGACTTCTTCGAAGGCCTCTATGAGCGAATCAACAACAGGACTCGCTAGTGATCAGGACTTCTTGGCCTTTCGAAGAGTGATGGTGAACTTCGCCCCCAGGCTGGGCTTGCCCTTCACTCTGTCGTCAACCTCAATCGACCCGCCATACTTGCGCACCATCTGACCGACCAGTGTCAAGCCAACCCCGCCGCCATGCTTTCTCTCCGTGAACAGAGCGGCCTTCCGAGATTCGCTCAAGCCAGGTCCGTCATCGGCTACAGAGAGCTGGTAGACGCCCCCTTTGCTCTTGCCCTCAATCCAGAGCTCTTTCTGTTCCTTGGGATTGTGCCGAGCCGCATTCTCAAGTAGATTCCATATCATCTCGCCCAGGAGTACATCAGCCACTACCATAGCACTCTTGCCAATTCCATCCAAGTGTACTTTCGCGTCAAACACGCGCTCGAGAATCTTGATCTTCTCCTTGAGGACAGGTATGAGATTGACATTGGTCAGAGGAACGTATCTGCTCTGTGCTGCACGCTTCACTTTGGTTATGAGCCGATTGCACCTCTCAACAGCGTCTGAGATGTCCTTTCTCGCCTCCGAGATATAGGATGTTGGGACCTCCTCCTCCAGCAACCCGCTGCTGGTCATTATGACCTGTAGCTGATTGGCTATGTCATGAGAGAGTAGGTCGAGATAGAACTGAACTGCTTCCTCCGCATCCTTCTGTGCGGATATCTCAGTCACCACAGCGAAAGTCCCCTGGAACCTACCATCGTTGTCATGGAGTGGAGTTGCGGATATGATCGTCGGAATAATCTCGCCTGTTTTGCTCTTCCAAGAGAGCTCGTATTTTTCGGAGAGGCCCTTCTTCCTGTCAGATATCTTCTCCATCACACCATTGTGCTCGAGCCCCGAAGTCAATTCCACCCAGGGCTTGCCGAGAATCTCCTCGAATTCATATCCAAGCATCTTCAAGAAGGCTTCATTTGCGTACGTCAGATTCCCGTTTTCATCGTCGATTGCCAGCCCGTCATTCATGGTTTCAACAAGAATGCGGTAGCGTCTTTGTGACTCCTCGAGAAGCATTTGGCCAAGCTCGATGTGAGTGATGTCAAGGAAGTGAGCAATTGTCTTCAGTGAGCCGTTCGTCCCTCGAACGACGGACACCTTTCCCTCGACAGTGCGCATCTCTCCATCCTTTCGGACAAGCTTGAACGGGTAAGAGGTAGGAACGTGTTCACCGAGACGCCTCTTCTCGTAGCGTTCAGCAACAATCTGTTTTATGTCATCCTTCAAGAACTCACGGAAGTCGTGCCCGACAAGATCTCCTCTAGACCCACCAAATATCCTGCATCCTTCTTCGTTGATGTATTCCAGTCGGTAGTCATCCCCAACTATGGCAATGCCCGTCTGAGACTCCTCTAGAACTGCGTGGAGAATCTCGTCACTGTGGGAGTACAGGTCTATGTCTGGAGAGGACTCACTGGGGGTCTTCTTCTTCGGAGCCTTCTGTTGCCGGGGCATGACGTTTCATTCCCGCCTTGATTCTGTGGTTGCTTCCGTTAAATCAACCATTGTATTATGCATGGGACAATAATAAGTGTCATTTGAACGAATCTTGTATCACGCAACTGCTCGGAAACATGGGATTTTCGGCACTCAGTCGCTCGTTCGAGAGCACGCACACTCGACGAGGGTGTTGATGTGGCTTCTGCACGCCCCAATCAGTCGCAACGCCCATAACTTCGTTCTTAAAGGGGGAAGGAGTCTACGTCAGATGAGAAGGCGGATTGCTAGAATGCACGACTATGGCGTTGAGCAGAAGACAATCAGAGTGGGCCAAATCAACATCGGGGGGAGACCAGGCCGGTCCCCAACCGTCATGATTGGGTCAGTGTTCTTCAATAAGGACCGACTAGTTCTGGATTCCAAGACCGGCAAGTTCGATAGAGAGAGCACTCGAGAGGCTATCCGGAGGCTTGAGGAAACCTCGGAGAAGACGGGTGTACCCAGTGTTCTGGATGTGGTTGCGGAAACTCCTGAGGCGATGGAGAACTACATCCGATATCTTGGAGAGACCACCCAGATGCCACTCATGATCGATGGGTCCGGTGTTCTGGAAGTCAACCTTGCAGGACTGAGAACAGCCAAGGAGATGGGCATTCTCGACAGGATCATTCTCAATTCTATTGGACCCGACGACGACGAGGACACGATTCTCCGATACGTCGAGGCGGGCGTGGAGACCGCAATGCTTCTCGCGTTCAGTAGTTCTGCAATGGCCTCTTACTCAAAGAGATTCGAGCTGGCGAAATCCCTCATTGCCAGAGCAAGCGCTGCGGGGATTGGGAACGTCATGATAGATACTGGGGTAGTCGACCTTCTTACTCTTGGCCTCGCGTGCAAGTCAATTGATCTTGTGAAGAACGAAACTGGTTGGCCCGCAGGTTGTGGAGCCCACAATGCTGTGAATATGTGGTCAGGTCTCGTTCCGAAGTTCGGCAAAGAGGCAAAACGTCCTGCACAAGTCGGATCAGCCCTCATGTCAGTAGCACTGGGAGCTGACTTCGTCCTCTATGGACCAATCAAACATGCGCCTGTGACCTTTCCTTCCGTGGCAATGATAGATGTCGCACTCTCGGGGATTCTGTTGGAAGAGGGAATCAGGCCCGACAAGTCGCATCCAAGATACAAGATCGGGTAGACCCAAGCGTTGGACAATGAAAGATATATGATGGAAACCCCCGTAGAACTGAAACAAGAGGTTTCACTACAGATGTCAGAGCTGACCACCGCTATGGCGGATCTTGAGGACAAGGACGTGAAGCGATTCCTGGAAGAGAAGCTGTCAGAAGGAACCGATCCGTTTCAGGTTCTGCAAGAACTCAAGGATGGCATGGATATCGTTGGAGAGAGGTTTTCGACGGGAGAGTATTTCCTCGTGGAGCTTGTGATGTCAGCAGACATCTTCAAGAGAGCTATGGAGGTCCTAGAGCCAGCCCTCCTTAAGAGCCAGCAGAAAGAGGAGAAAGGAAAGATAGTCATAGGGACTGTCAAGGGGGACATACACTACATCGGTAAGAACCTCGTGGTAGCCTTCCTGAAGTCTAATGGCTATGATGTATACGACCTCGGAGAGGATGTCCCTCCGGACAGGTTCATAGAGAAGCTCAGAGAGACTGGCGCTCCACTGCTTGCACTCAGCGGCCTAATCACCACTACTCACGATGTGATGAAGGACACCATTGAGGCCCTCAAAGTCGCCGGCCTAAGGGACAAGGTGAAGGTAATCATAGGTGGAGGCGACATCGACCAGAGCATCGTAGACTACACTGGAGCGGATGCATACGGTAGTGACGCTATGAGTGCTGTCGATTTGGCCAAGCGCTTCGTGGGCTAGTTGATGCCGAACAGGGGGAACACTCGTTCCTTCACCCGAGCAACGTTCTCGCGGACTTCACTCCAGGTCTCTTCATTGTCCTCAAAGGGAGGACTCTGAGGTGGCGGACCATAGTCATGGCCAGAGAGAACAGACATCACGACACCCATACCCCACTGGAAGGAGTCAGGATGATATCCGCCTCCTGCAAGAACCCCCATCCGCCCAGAGGCATATCTGTGCGCGGCCTGATGCATCCATTCAGCGACGAACCTGATTGTATGTGTGGTCAGGACAAGGTGTGCTAGGCGGTCTTTGTAGTGCGCATCGATGCCTGGAAGGAATATGATGAACTCGGGCTCGTAGAAGTCAACCAGAGGCGGCACAAGCTCCTGGAACGCGTACCTGTAGACGGCATCTGCTGAATCCATTGGAAACGGCATGTTGATGTTGTAGCCGGCTCCTGGCCCCTCGCCGATATCGTCAATGTACCCATCGTGTGGATACATCCATTCAGGGCTTTCGTGGAAGGAGATCTGCATCACTCCGGGGTCTGATAGGAAGTACTCCTGGGTGCCGTTTCCATGGTGAACATCGAAGTCGGCAATCAGAATCCTCTGGAGCCCAGACCTCTTCAGTTCGTATACTCCGGCTGCTACGTCATTGAAGATGCAGAATCCTCCTCCACGAGCGAACTTGGCGTGATGAAAACCCCCCGTTGGCGAAACGAAGTGGTCAATCTCACCTGCTAACACAGCCCGGATGCCGCTAACGGTGGCCCCTGAAGTAAGACTGGCATTCTCGAATATCCCCTTGAAGCCAGGAGTGTCAATGTCAATCTCGCCTTCCCCGCTATCTGAGATTGCCCTCACCTTTGCAAGATAGTCCGCTGCGTGTATCTCTTCAAGCTCATTCTGTGTCAGGGGGCGTGGTTGCACGACACTTACGTTTGGCAGACCTAGAAACCCGCACGAGCGATAGAAGTCCCTTATTCTCCTGAATCGCCCAGGCTGGATTGGGTGCTTCGCTCCAAAGTCGAATGATTCAAGAAGCTCGCTCCACAGGAAACCAACTCTGCACTCAAAGGGAGAAGGACTCATTACACGGTTTATCTCCGTGCAGACTTAAATCCGTTCAGAACAGAGAGAGCAGAGGTGCATAAAGCAAGTTGAGGATTCGCACCGTAGCGAACGTTCCCGTTTCTGCCAACGTCTATTCTGTCTATGTAAGGCAGAAGAAGGATGCCAGCACTCAGATCTTCTCCTTGGACTATGCAGACCGGCTGCGCATCTTTGATGCGAGAGGTACCTTGAGGAGCACTAGGAAGTGGAGTAGCAAAGTTCGTTGCATTGCCGTGGCAGACATCAGGGGGGAGGGCCAGGACTCACTTGTGGGTGGAGTGGGAAAGAAGCTCTTAGTTGTTGATCACCGGGGGCAAGCCTTCTGGCAGATCAGCCTCGAAAGCCCTGTAGTTGCTTGCGACGCGCGAGATGTCGATGGTGATGGGGCCGCTGAGGTCATTGTCGCACTTCAGAATCGACGAGTAGTACTCTGGAACGACGATAAGGATGCAATATTCAGTCGGAACATGAGGAATCCCATCGCAGACGTCTGGCTTGAGGACATCACTAACGACTCGGAACTTGAAGCAGTCATTGCGGACAGGTCAGGTCTCGTGACAGTCCTGACTTCTGCGGGTTACCAGCTACAGGAAATTCAGCTGGGGGAGAATCTGACGACATTCGCGGTGTTGTCTTTCGGGGAGAGGAAGCTCTTTGTCACGGGCGACAACTCTTCCATACTGAGACTCTGGGATCTGGATGGCAATGAGGTGACAAGAGTCGAAGTCGATGACTGCCCTCGCGCACTTGCCACGGGGATTCCAGATGACGATTCAGACATCGCCTATCTGGTCGTGAGCACTCGAGACAAGAAACTGACCTTCTTCGAAGTGGAAGGTACAGGTAAGGTATCGAGAACTGAACAGGTTATTCTTCAACAGCTAGGCTCAACTAAGACCATACTATACAGACGGGCAATAAAGTGCGGCAATTGCGGCGCACCTGTGTCCCCAGAGGCAGCGAAATGTAGCTCCTGTGGAGCGCAACTTGAGATGTACGAGGAGTACGTGATCGAGGAGTATATTCAGGAGAGCATTGACTCGATTACGTCAAGGCACGAGAGAATTCAGTTGAACGACCTCGACAAGATACTCCGGCGAACATTGCCGCGACCTGCTGCCTACAATCTTCGCCGCAGTCTACAGGCAATGATCCAGAGCGGGGCAATCGAAGGATACATTCAGGAGAACACATTCGTGCGGACTAAGGCGGATGTGATTGCCGGAGGGAAGAAACCAGCGCCCAATGAGATTCAGAGAGTGCCAGACGCATTGATGGACCTCCTGAGGCAGAGGGACTCCTTCGCTGTGGACAGGTTGGAGAAGGAGACCGGGGTTCATCGTGACATTCTACGCAGGACACTCATCATCCTCTTGGGTGAAGGAGACATCAAGGGCACCCTGGACGGGGACCAGTTCCGACTTGCAGAGGGCGAGGACATACGAGCGTTTGCCAAGAAGATTGGGCAGGAACTCAGAAAATGGAGTGGTTGAGCATTACAATGGATGCAATACAGAATAGAGAGAGAAGAGACTCAGATGGAGGAATCTGATTGGACATTTCAAAACGTATAGTCGTCACGTTCGTGACTGTAGCCCTGATACCAATCCTGGTAATCTCTGCAGTCTCTGTTGTGA
>JAEOUG010000095.1 GCA_016839445.1 Candidatus Thorarchaeota archaeon | reverse complement strand
GAAGAGAAGATACGAGAGTTGGAGAGGGACCTTGAAGTGCTGGGGCCCGTCAATCTCAAGGCTCTGACAGACTATGATATGGAGAAGGATAAGTACGAAGAGATTGTCGATAAGAAGACGAAGCTTGAAGAGGAGAGAAAGGAAATTCTCGCCTTCATGGAGGAACTGGAGAGAGAGAAGACACAGAAGTTCCTGACAGTCTACAATGAGATAGCGGACAACTTCGCACGGGTCTTTGCGAAGCTCTCTCCAGGAGGGGAAGCGAGCCTAATGCTTGAGAATCCAGAGCATCCACTCATGGGAGGGATAACGGTTCGTTCCAAGCCTAGGGGCAAGGACCTGGTGACACTTGATGCAATGAGTGGAGGAGAGAAGACCCTTACAGGCCTAGCGCTCATCTTTGCAGTTCAGATGTACAGCCCAGCATCCTTCTACGTCTTCGATGAGATTGACGCAGCACTCGACAATGTAAATGCCAACAATGTAGCCCTACTCATCTCTGAAATGTCCAAGAATTCTCAGTTCATCGTTGTATCCCTGAGGGAAACGACCATTAAGAAGGCAGATCTTCTGGTGGGAATCTCGAACCAAGATGGAATCTCAAGGATTGTGTCTGTCGACCTTGAGGAGGTGGCCGCAACTTCATGACAGAGGGAGAATCACCTTTCTGGGCTGCACCGCCGTACATTCTCCTGACTGACATTCTTCAGCTGGACAAGGTCAAACCATGGAATGTCGACGTGGGGAAACTGGTTGTCGGGTTCCTGAATGAGATGAAGCGGATGGGAGACATTGACTTCCGTATCTCTGGTAACGCCCTTTACTCCGCGTCTGTGATATTCATGAAGAAGACACGCGAACTCGTTGAGCTGGGGCTCCTTCCGCCAGAGGAAGAAGACGACGACGACTTCGAGATTCCGCTAATACGACCGCCCTTCAGACTCACGAATCAGCGCGTCACCCTAGAAGAGTTACTCGTGGCAATGGACCAGGTCCTTGGCAAGGGTGTGCGGCAACGCCCGACGCCCACAAAGCGGAAGTACTCAACGAAAGCAGACCCGTTGCAGTTCACTATAGACGTAGATCAGGCCAATGTCGAAGGGACCATCGCCGAAGTCTATGAAGACCTGAAGCGCTTCATCCAAATCAACGAGACAGTGAAGTTCGCGGATATCTTGGTGAACAACTCCCGGAGAGAGATAGTCCGGGTGTTCTTCTCGCTTCTCTTCCTATATGCCCGGGCACTGATTGACATCTGGATGGATGAAGAAGAGGTAATCTGGCTGAAGCTCCTAGAACCTCCTAAGAAGGCAAAGAAGACAAGGATAACGGAAGAGGATACAGCCGAGCTGAAGATAACCAAGTAGGTGATGGGACTGGACGAAGATCTAGTGACTCTTGAAGCAGCACTTTACGTGTCCGGAAGAGCCCTCACTCTGGAGGAGCTATCCGATCTCATCGGCAAGGCTCAGTCGACAACCCAAAAACTGCTCGACCAGTTGAGCGCCGAGTACATGCACAGGGACGGAGCCCTTGAAGTTGTACCGCTGCCGAGGGAACGCTACGCGCTCCAGCTCAAACCTGAACTCACGCCCAGGGTTGGCAAGCTCATACCTGGTGGCTTGCTGTCCTTTGCCACTCTACAGACTCTGGTCTACATTGCTCTCAAACAGCCAATTCTGCAGTCAGATGTGGTGACTCAGAGAGGAACTCACTGTTACGACCATGTCAAGGAGTTGACGGAGAAGAAGTTCATCGATGCAGTACCAGAGGGCAGGAGCAAAATCCTAACTACCACCCAGCTCTTCTCGGACTACTTCGGACTTGATACAGATCGAATCAGGATGAAGGCCCAACTCAGGCACAAGATGAAGAAGATTCTCGAGGACCAGCAGGCGGAAGAGAGTGTGAGCCCGAGGACAGCCGGGCTTGAGGATCTCTAGCAGACTCTAGGCACAGGCTCTCCGTACGGAACCTGAATCACTTTCCTGCCACCAATCTCTGTCTTCATGACAACTCGCGGCGGACCGCTGGTGGCCTTGCCTACGACTGTGGCATTCTTCGTTGACGGATACTGACGTAAAGCGTCAATGATGGAAGAGGTCTTGGAAGGGTCAATCAACATCACGACAGTTCCTTCACAGGACATGTTCAGGGGGTCTAGTCCAAGCACTTCACAGAGAGACCTCACTGCCGATTGGACGGGAATCATTCCCTCCTCTAGCTCCAGCTCCACCTTAGACTTGGATGCAATCTCATTCAGTGCTACTGCGGTGCCGCCCCTTGTCGGGTCCTTCATCGCATGAACGCCGCCAATGTCAAGGCATGCGCGGATTGGCTCCCAGAGTGGAGCGACATCGCTCTCAAGATCTGTGTCGAACTCCAGGCCTTCTCTATGGGCAAGAAGAGATGTCCCGTGGGCTCCTATCGGTCCAGTCACGACGATATCATCACCGAGCTTGGCCCCTGCATCGGTCACAATGTCTTCTCCGTAGACTTCTCCAATGCCTGTAGTTGACATCACTATTCCATCTAGGGTCCCAGGAGGCATCACTTTCGTGTCTCCCGCAACCATGGCTACACCAAGAGGCTCGATGACATCATTCAGGGAAGACAACAGAGTCTGAAGCGTTTCTATCTCAAAGCCTTCCTCTACAATGACAGTGTTTGTCATTGCTATTGGTCTAGCGCCCATAACGGCAAGGTCATTGATTGTGCCACAGGCAGTAAGGGTGCCGAGATTGCCCCCAGGGAAGAAGATTGGATGGACAGTGTGGGCGTCGGTACAGACCACAAACCTCGTGCCATCCATCTGGACTGTTGCCCCGTCATCCATTTCGTCGAGCCCTACTGCTCCCATTCTCCTGAGAGTGAAGGATGGGATAATGACCTCCTCAAGCAGCTTCTGCATTATCTTGCCCCCCGCTCCGTGGGCAGACTCGATCTTGGGCATCTTGGTTCCTCCGGGTTCATCTTGGGAAGCGTCTTCTTCGTATTTGAAGGGGTTGATAGTGGCCTCTCCGTGCGGCCACTAAGCAAGATTTAAAACGACTGTGCTAGGTGCGTCAGTGACCTAACAAAGAGGTAGTCAGTAATGGGCGTCTGGCATAGAAGATCAAGTCGCACAAACACTGGTGCTAGAATACGGAAATTCCGAAGCAAGCGGAAGCACCAGCTAGGACGTACTCCGACAGAGACCCTCATGGGTGAAATCAAGAGACGGCTTATTGACAGTAGGAGCAAGAACAAGAAGATGCCAGCTCTTCGAATCGACTTTGTCAACGTTACTGACCCCTCGAAGAATGAGACGTATAGGGCCGAGCTCTTGGATGTCGAGAAGAACGAGGCAAACATGGATTACCAGAGAAGAAAGGTAATCACACGAGGCACGATTATCAAGACATCAAAAGGCCGGGCACGCGTAACCAGCAGACCCGGGCAGCATGGAGTCCTAAACGCGGTCCTCATCTAATCCAACAGTCTAGACAGAGGCTTCTACCTCAGCCTCGATGCTGGTTATCACGAACTCCTTACCACCAGTAATCGTAGTACTACTGCTCCCACACTTCGGACACTTCATTGGGGAAAAGACTGCGATCTGTGGAGGAAGAGCAGGATCCATCTCCGCCGGACCTTCGGTACCACACTCAGAGCATTTGAGAATCCCGGGAGTCCTTGATATGTTGAGCTGAGCTCCTTCCAGGATTGTGTTCTTACTAGCTATCTCGAAATTGAACTCAAGCTGCTCGGGAATCAGAAACGTGAATTCACCGACCTCCACGTTGACAACTGCAACCTTCGTTGCTCTGTTGGCTCTGGCTGCCTCTACTGCTGTATCCACAATTGAGCATGCGGCAGAGAACTCGTGCATCTGTGTGGACTCCGGTCCTTCTCCTGAAATAAGGGATATGTCACTTCGCTTATGACATCGAGGCTTGTGGCAGGAAAACTACTTCACCCCAATTCGCCTTATATTATGGTGTCTATGAGTGAATACCAGAACGTATAGGAGAGATGCGAAGTGGAAGGCTCCTCCCATAGAGATGCCGAGAAGCTCGAGGCAGCAATCAAGGATCTTGACCTTGACTACATGCGAGGGCTGCTCTCGGATGACGAATACAACAGCAGACTCGAGACACTGAAGGCACAGCTACAGCTAGTCGGAGGGCAGGCCACAGGCCTGGCTGCGGCCAGAGCCACACTTGACAAAGCACCGCCACAAGAGGACTTGACCAAGGCACGGACGGACCCCGTTACAGCAGTCAGAAACGCCGTTCAGTCATTCCGTCGAATCTCAATCGAACGCATCTCTCAGGAGGCTGGAGTCCCTGCTATGCAAGTCACTAGAATCCTTCAGGATTTGCTTGATGGAAGAGAGCTGTCCGGTCGCGTTGACCATGATGCAGGGGACTTCATTTTGGGAACAGGAACTGGTCCTGCACCGAAAACGATAGCGGCATGCCCGTTCTGTAGACACGAGCTGAACAGGATAGCTGTCAAGGGCGAAACAATTACCTGCACAATGTGCCGGGAGTCGTTCATCGTTTCCTAGGCAAGCCGTCAAGAGATAAATGCACAGAGCGCGCACTCTTCCTAGGTGGAGATTCGATGGACCTTCTTGAGGCCTGTCTGAAGGCTGATGGTAGACAGGCAGTGAACTCACTCAGAAAGATGTTGGGCTCAGCGAAGCCTTCTGCAATCTGGGCGATTCTGATGCACGCTGCAGCCTGGCATGAGGAGAGAACCTACGACACCCCGCATGCATGCATCCTCACGTACACCATTCACAGGATGATTGAGGATCTTGGCCCAAATCCGGAAATGCTGGAAGAAACAGTGGTTCCGGGAAGTCTGCCAATACCCGATGAACTGAGGGAGCCTCTTCAGAATACCTTGATCCAGCGATTGGCATTCTACCTCGCCGATGTCGATCATTGGCGTCTTGAACGTGGGCCGAAGTATGACATAGACGTTTCACTTGAGTCAATGAGCAATGCTGTCCAGAACTTTGAGCTCTCAATAAGGAAGAGAAGCCACACTGGAGTCATGAAGGCAGCACTTGTCCTTGCCTCGAAGACAGAGCCAGTCCATCTGATGAGGGCTACAGCAACCCTTGCGGCAGAAGAGCCGGATAGGTTGGGCCACGGATTCATATTGCCAGTGTCGCTTGTTGCCGAGCTTCCTCAGCCAGCATACACAAGACCTCAGATGGCCTCACTGTGGCACCTCGCAGAGTATCTTGTTAGGAAGGTCCCATCGAAGAGAACTGTGGGGGCCGGTCTCGATGCCTCGGTGTCGAGGTACGCGAAGCCCACCGATGTGTCTTCGAGTCAGGACCTGATTGCTGCCAGTGTGGTAGACTATGGAACTCTCGGACACAATGGAATCTTCGCGCACAGAATTGTGGAGAGCGCCTCAAACGGTTGGGTCGACTCCGGTACAGTGGATTGGCTGCTTAGAACACTGAAGCGCAACATACCCGGCACAGACACTCCAGCAGCAGTGGAAGACCTCATCAAGAAGCAGAGAGGTACAGATTGGCCAGATTCTCCGACACATCTCCGTCTTCCTGACTCTGACAGCCTACGCTCGTGGCTACTTGACAACACGGAGTTCTGGAGCCACATGATGGACGAGAAGTCTAGCTCATTTGAGGCCAGAATACCCTCTCTCTCTGACCATGATACTGGCGTGGTCCGTGCATCTCAGTATGCCATGTCGGCCATCAATGGGGTCTTTGACTCACCACATGTGATGATCTTCTCTCATGCCGTTTGGAGCCTTGCAGACCTCGGGCTTGTTTCAGACAGGCTAGCCGCTCTCCAAGTCCACAGAATGTTGAGACAGCACTTGAAGGGAAGATAGAGGAGAGGTCCGAGGGTACCCTCTTCCTGCTTACTGCTCCTCTCCTATTCTGTATGATTCGGACAGCAGGTCGGGGATGTACCGGACCTCCATGGTTTCACCCTTCATCATGTCATTGATTTGAATCGTGCAGAAGGGACACTCTGTGGTCACCATATCTGCACCGGTCTTCATGATGTACTCCTTCTTGGTGTTGGCGATCTTCATGGACAGATCCCTGAGGCCCGCACGGACTCCGCCTCCAGCTCCGCAACATCTGTTCTTCATAGGGTCATCGATATACTCCACCCCGGGAATCATCTTGAGGAGCTCGATAGGCTGGGTCACAACACCCTGACCCCTCCCAAGGTGGCAGGGCTCATGATAGGTGATTTTCAGCTTGATCTCACCCTTGGGTTTTACTATGTTCTCCTTCCCAATGACATCGATGAGGTACTCCGCAAGGTCGTACACCTTGAACTTGGGGGCTTCACCCCGTTCTTCCTCAATGAGGGGACGGTGGTCCTCCCGGAGAGTCTTTCCACACCCAGCACAGGCAACAACCACTGTATCGAGGTTGTACTTCTCCATGGTGGTTTCGAAGATTTCTGTGACCCTGCGCGCGGCTGCGCCTGCAGTATTGAGATCACCTGTTCTGAACGCTGGGCTGGCACAGCACCACTGCTCTTTGGGCACTATGACATCGACATTGTTCCGGTTCAAGACATCGATAAGCGCTTTGCCAGTGCTCTGCATTCTGTAGTCAATCAAACACCCGGTGAAGAAGGCCACTCTACCTCTAGGATTCTCAACAATGAACTCCTCAGTTGGTATCTCTTTCAGTAGTGGAGCGTCTTTCTCAGGTACTGCTCGGCCAGTCTTCACGATCTGGTTCACGAAGCCTTGCTGGCCCTCTGCAAGAGGATAGCCAGCCTCTACAGCCTTTGCTCGCAGCAATTCAACAGCAAGAGAGGGAATCTTGATCTTCTTCGGGCAGATGTCCTCGCACATCTTACAGGTGGTGCAGCTATAGACCATCTCGTTCATTGCCATAGCAATGCGGTCTTCTACATCTCGAGGATCAAGCTCTAGGCGAGCCAACTGGCGAATGATCATCGGGCCGGGGTAGTCCCAGGTTTCGTGCACGATGGGGCAATTCGAGAGACAGGCGCTGCACTCTATGCACTTGCGAATCTCTCTTAGCTTCTCTATTTGATCGGCATGTATGATTTCGGGATGCTGGGGCTGCTTGTCCCTAGCAACGTAGGGTCGAATTCTCCTTATTCGGTAGGTGACCTGTGACATGTCCGTGACCAAGTCCTTGACCACTGGCATCTTTTCCAGGGGCTCGAGAAGAAGGCTTTCATCGGGCTCGACCTTCGTTCTGCATGCAATCCGAGCCGTCCCGTTTACTCGCACGGCACAGGAGCCACATTGGCCACCTCGGCATTCCCAACGGAATGCTAGGCTTGAGTCATACTTGTCTTGAACATAAAGGAGCGCGTCAAGGACTGTCATCCCTGGTTCGTATTCCACATCAAACTCCTGAATGTAGGGCGCGTCATCTGTGTCTGGATTGTATCTCTGCACGCGTGTCTTGATCGTCTTTGCCATCAGTGTAGCCTCCTCACGGTGGTGTGATGCTAGTAATCACAAGATCTTCCTTCCGCAGGACCATCTTGCCATCCTTGTCCTTCTTGATTACGATGTTGTAGTAGCCATTGTCATTGGGGTCTGCATCCACTCGGTAGTGTGCGCCTCTGCTCCCCTTTCGCAGTACAGCAGCCTCAGCCACCATTCGTGCCGTAGTAACCATGTGGACAAACTCCATGGCTTGATGCCAGCCGGGGTTGAATCTCTTCACTGGCACATCGACCTTGATCTTTGGCACGACTTCTTTCTCGATTCGACGTAGCTGATTGACTGCATCCTGCATCTCTTCTTCCTTTCTGAAGATCTGCACCTTTTCCCACATGAGCTCGGTGAGTTCTGCGCGCGCGTCTGATGGAGATACACCCTCCTTTCGGCTTAGCATTGCTTCAAGGCGACCGAATTCCTTGGTAATCTCCTCGCGGTCAACGCCGAGATGGGGATTCTCACGTGCGTAGTTTGCCGCGCTCTCACCTGAAACTGCTCCGAAGACCTGCGTGTCAGCGAGCGCGTTTCCACCAAGTCGATTGCCGCCGTGAACGCCTCCTGTGCACTCACCGGATGCAAAAAGCCCGGGAATGTTGGTTGCTGCGTCCTCGTCAATCTTGATGCCGCCCATGAAATGATGGGCCGTGGGAGACACTTCCATGGGTTCATCACGGATATCTACACCAGCATCCTCAAACTGTTCAATCATGCTCTCAAGTCGGAATTCGATGATTGACCTTGGAAGATGCGAGATGCTTAGATATGCACCGCCGCTGGGAGACCCTCTCCCTTCCAGGACCTCAGTCATTATCGATCGAGCCACTTGGTCCCGCCCTGCCAGCTCCATGACCGCGGGGTAGTACCTGTGCATGAATCTCTCGCCCTGATTGTTGAGCAGAATGCCACCCTCGCCTCGGACTGCCTCTGTGACCAGGCGTCCTCTGGCAGACTCGGGTTTGACCATGCCTGTAGGATGGAACTGAACCATCTCCATGTCAATCATTTCGCAGCCTGCCTCGTACGCCATGCCGTAGCCATCGCCAACATCGAGCTGGGCATTACTGGTGACCTTGAAGATCCTTCCAGCTCCTCCTGTCGCCATGATGACAGACTTGGCGCGGAATACGAGATAGTCGCCGTACTTCAGGTCCACAGCACAGACTCCGGCGATCTTGCCGTTCGTCACAAGCAGTCTGGTGGCGAACACTTCGTCGAACACCCTGACAGAAGTCTTTCTGATGGCTTCAGTCAGTGTCACCATGATTTCAGAGCCGGTTCTGTCTGACGCATAGGCTGTTCGCCTCCAGCTCTGCTTGCCGAAGACTCTCTGAGCAATCTTCCCTTCCGGAGTCCTGTCGAATACAGCTCCCATGTCCTCTAAATCGAAGATGTGCTGTGGGGCTCTGTCAACAAGAACCTTGGCAAGCTTCTGGTTGTTTAGGTAGTTCCCGCCCACGATGGTGTCTTTGAAGTGAGTTTCGGGGTTATCATCGGGATCAACATTGCCAAGGGATACATTGTATCCACCCTCAGCCATGGCTGTGTGAGCCTTGCCAAGTAGTTCTTTGCTGAGCATAATCACGTCCAGATTGTGTCGTGATGCCTCGATGGCTGCCCTGCAGCCGGCGCCTCCAGCGCCAACAACAAGCACATCACACATGATTGTCTTGTATTCCAACTGACGTCCTCCAGTAAGAGTGTCCTGTGACGATGAGCCTCGGGAAAATGAGCGGCGTTTAAGACTTCCTGTACTGGCGGGACTGCTGGATTCAATGGAAGAGAAGGAGGGGGATAGCCCCCTCAGGATTCACTCCTTGATGCCAATCTTGGCGTAGACTTCTGATTTCCTGGATGCCACTTTCTTGTCCATCTCATCATGAAGACTTCCACCGTGTGAGTCCATTGTGACAAGAAGTGGACCGAACTCCTCGGCAGTGATGACCCAGAGCGCCTCGGGCATTCCAAGGTCCTGCCACTCATACGCGCGGACTTCCTTCAGACCCTTGGCTGCAAGTGCACCACACCCACCAGTGTAGCTGCAATAGACTGCACCCACTTCTTGGAGGGCACCAAGGGTCTTCTTGCCCATGCCGCCCTTCCCCACGATGATGCGTGCCTTGTACTTACGAAGGAACTCATCCTCGAAGAGCTCCATCCTAACACTTGTCGTTGGACCAGCAGAAACGATCACCCATTTGCCGTCCTTCTGCCAAGCTACTGGTCCCACATGGTATACTACACTACCCTCGAAGTCTACGGGAGTCTTCTCTCCCTTCTCGAACATGTGCAGTGCACGTTCATGGGCTTCGTCGCGTGCAGTGTAGACGTGTTCTCCTGTTACATAGACTACATCGCCGACCTTCAGTTTCCTAGCGTCCTCTTCGGAGATTGGTGTTGTTAGGTGATGTTCAGTCATCTAGTTGCCCTCCGTAGGATGTGTTGTGTAGGTGACCTCTAGATCCTTAGTGATTATCGCAGTGCTCTGGCGTGCGGCCCAGCATTGGACAGCAACGCCCACAGGCAGGCTCGCGGGATGGCGCATTGCATATCCAACCTTCACGCCCAACACTGTTGTCTTTCCTCCCAGACCCATCGGACCAATGCCTGTGGCATTGATAGCCTCCATGAGTTCCTTCTCAATCTGAGCTACTTCTGGCTCTGGGTGCTGATCATTGAGTGGACGGAGCAGCTGCTGCTTAGCAATCTTGATAGCTATGTCTGCGCCTCCTCCAATACCTACTCCGATGATGTTCGGTGCGCATGCCTTTCCCATGTAGTTCATTGCATTGTCCACAATGAGCTTCTTGACACCGGTGAGGCCAACGCCAGGCTTCAGCATTCCAATGATGGACACGTTCTCGCTTCCACCGCCCTTTGGGAAGGCCGTAATTTCAAGCGAGTCACCCTCCACTATCTCCCAGTTAATCCATGGAATCTTTGCTCCAGTATTGTCGCCTGAGTTGCCGCCGACGATGGGATTCACAGCGTTGGGTCGCAGAGGAGTCTCCGCAGTTGCCTTTCTGGTAGCCTTTGTCAGGGCATCTCGGACTTCACCAATGAAAGGAAACTTGGCCCCAGCTTTCACATAGTAGATGATGATGCCAGTATCTTGGCACATGGGGACACCAGTTTCAGCAATCTCGAGGTTAGTCAGTATTGCAGAGAGCTGCGTCTTCGCACCCTCATCGGTTTCGCTCTCGTGAGCTGCCTTCAATGCCCTCTTAACGTCTTGAGGGAGCTCCGTTGCAGCCTTCTTGAGCAAGCGAACCGTTGTGTCATGAATCACTTGATGCGGGTCTTTCATCTGACCATCTTCTGAACGTGTTTGTTCGAGGATTCGGCAGGCCGAGTCCACACACGGCCGCCACTTGATGAGTACCTAATTTGTGTTGCTATCCGTCAATTGGTGAAGACTAAATACGTCATTGCTCAACCTACTGAAGACCCGAGGAGGATGGTCTCTTGGCACTTGATTTGGGCCTGACGTCAATCGCATCAATTGCTCTGATGTGCTTCATCTTGGGAGTGTGCGCAGCCCTCGATATTCGATACAGAAGGATTCCGAACAGAGTCGTTCTGGTCTTTGCCATCACAGGAGTTGCAGCAGGTGCTATTACAGGTCACCTTGTGGAAGACTGGCTGCTGCATCTGTCTTCCACAATGACCTTTCTAGTCTTAGGATACACTCTGTTCAGACTGGGAGCGATTGGCGGGGGAGACCTCAAGACCTCACTTCTCATAGGATTGGTCAGTCCGGGATTAGAACTTGTGAGCTGGGGAGAGCCGATTCTTGAGGCGTTCATCATATCCGCCGCAGAGCTTGCAGTCATGCTTCTCTTGGGTTACATTGTCTGGAGAAGGAGTCCAAGCAAAGAACACAGACAAGTGGCACTCGTTCCTCTGCTCTTCGTGGCATACCTGATTGTCCAATTTGTCGCTCTTTTCTAGTTCTTCTTACTAGAAGACCTCACAGAAGGAACAGATATGCCCGAGTCTGTAATCGAGAAGGGGTGTGTCTTGAGACTGTGTTCAGTCTGACGCATCTTCCACACAGTCAGTGCACGCTTCAGGCTTCCGTTCTCCTCTGAGAGGTTGAGAGAAACAAGACCCTGCGTCACAAACTGCTCCACGCCTGAACGGCTGTGGTGATCTGATGAAACAGTCTCGCTGAGCAGTAACGACGTGACCTTCAGCTCTCGAAGAAGCGAGCTGATTCGGAAGAGCTCTGTTCGCAATTCGGAGGGGTCGTTAGACCTCATACTGAGTGCGGATACGCAGTCTATGACCAAGCGTTTTGCTCCTAGCTCCTCAACTGCTCGATAGATCTCTTCTGCAAGAGCACTCATGTCAAATCCTCGCCTAAGGGAGTACTTCTCAGAAGTGGGTAGTCCGGCTCTGTTCGATGCAGCATCGATTATCGCTATCTTCTGACTCTTCTCAAACTCCTCCAGATTCCATCCAAACTGCTGGGCCTCAAGCCTAAGTTCATCTGGTCTCGCCTCGACCGTGACATAGACTCCAGCCTCTTCGAACTTCGAGGCCCCGTTGTAGAGGAATTGGAGGCCAAACACGGTCTTACCTGAGCCCACTCCACCCGAGAGCAGAATGGTGCTTCCTGGAATGAAGCCACCTCCAACAAGGGTGTCGAAGCCCCTGATACCGGTCTTGGTCCGAGTCATGAGCAGTTCACTTCACCTTTCAGGGTTGCCGCTGATTTCCCAGCCTTTCACTACCTTACCTAGTGGATTCTCTGTGACATTCACGACGTCAGGGCTTTTCCTGAGTCTACTAATCTCGCTCTCGATTCCCTCTTCATCAGTTCCCATCAAGAGTGCACGTATGAGCATGGGCTCCTGATCGACAGCGACCCAGAGGTAGTCGTCTCTTTGTGATAGCTCTTGGGCAAAGCTATGTGTCCTATCCTTGCTGATCTCCGGGACGATATGACCCCCGATCTCAATGGTCAGTAGGGAACACATGGTGAAACCAAACGCTTCAGGTCGCACTAGGGCAGAGAACCTGGAAACCACGTTATTCTCCTCAAGCCTCTTTGTTCTGAAGTGAATGGTCGTGTCTGGTCGACTCAGCTCCTCGGCTATCTTGGTGAAGGGTGTCTTTGCATCCTTCTGGAGTATACGAATGAGTTCTCTATCGAGCTGGTCCATGGTCTAAACTACCACCATTCCCGTCAGGAGGAGGTTCTGCGCACAGTCAACTCTCTCAGCGGCTGTAATAAGGGTTGTTTGTGTGATTCGCAATATCCGGGAAATCTATTGAGAAACCTGCTAAAACTCGAAGAGGAGGAGTAGGCTCAAATGAAGGGAGCTGTGATTCTCACAATGCAATGCAGTCTGCTACGGATACAACACTGGAATCCAGAAGTTCCATATCAGCGCCCAGAGCACCACCCAGAGGAGGAGGTAGGACGGTAGTGAATTCGTTACCATCTTCTGCATTCCTCCGAGCTTCTGTGGGTCAATCTCAAGGAGGAAGCGAATAACAAACAGACTTAGGACGTACACAAGCAGGCCGAACATCAGACCTCTTGTACCAGCGAAGAAGGGGCCACCAATACCGCATATCAATGCGCTTATGATTGCGAAGAAGATCTTCACGTAGTATTGCTGGTCATTGGGAGAGTCGTCCCACCTTCCAAACACGCGATTGAAGAATCTGGCAAAGGGGTCAAGGTCCATGTTTGCGCACCGGCCTTCAACAGGCGAGTTCAATCGACTACGTTATAATGATGTCGGTCAGTGTGACAAGGTGAACTGATATGAAAGACTCGATGAGCAATACCGATCTGCGACTCATACTCCCAGAGCTACGTGAGGCCGCAGAAGGTACCTTCATCAAGAACGTCTATCAGTATGATGACATCTTTGTGCTGAAGGTCTACCAGCCCGGAGGCGGCACGTCCCAGTTGCTGATTCAGCCAGGACGCCGAGTGCATCTGACGGAGTATACACGAAAGGCGCCTAGGGTTCCACCGAAGTTCTGTACGGTACT
>JAEOUG010000010.1 GCA_016839445.1 Candidatus Thorarchaeota archaeon | reverse complement strand
TATGTAGCCTGAAAGAGCGTTTTCGAGACCTTGTCGATCTTCACAGCCCAAGCCAATTTGCCCTTGATACCCATGTGTTTACCTCCATTCAGTACCTAGATTTCTTGTCAGTTCGAATGAACCTGAGAGTCTTACCTCTGTAAGGAACCACACTCTGAAGCGCTTGGAAGTAAGGAATTCCAAGTTCGGCCGCAATCTCATTGAGTGTTCTCGTGCCGTCGCACAGCTGGAGGACAGCTCGGTGTTCTCTCTTCGCCTTGTCTATCTTACCCTCGAAGATAGGCATCTCGATCAATTCCTTCTGTCCTGTATCCTGCTCTTCAGGACACTCAGCGCCCAGTATGCGTTCATCGACGCACCAGCGGACAATCTCGAGGACTCTCTCGACAGGTCGAGCAATAGCTTCGGCAATCTTGAAGACTGTCTTCTTCTCATCTACTACCAAGAGAACGTCGATGCCGAGATTCGAAAAGGCTCGCTTGAGGGAGTTGTTCAAATCGGAATCGATAGTCACGGCAGCACGGTAGTTCTCATCACGTAAGACGACGCATCCGTGACGGATCATCTCACTGTCGATCACGCTTCCTGCAGTAGAGGGGGGTTCATCAGTTTCCTCGATTACTTCTGCATGCTCTTCGGTCAGAACTTGTTCAACTACAATGGGCTCTGGCTCCGGCACCTCCGTCACGGGAGGTGAGGGAGGTGGTGGCAACTCCACCTGCACAAGAAGCTCTAGAACTGCATTCGTTCTAGAGAGAGCTCCGCCCAGCTGAAGATCTGGATTGAAGAGAACAGCAAGGACCCACTGGGGATCCACCCGTGCCAGAATGACGACTCCTTCCGAGGTCATAATATTGACGAGCTTCAGATTATCACCATGGATTCGGAGATTCCCTTGGATTTGGGGCAGGACCTCATCTGGCAGAGAGAACGAGAGAAACGGTTGGCCATCATTGGTGATTAGCGCGTAGCCTGAAACCGATTCATCGAATTTCAGTTTCGTCAGAACACGCTCTAACTCCAATTCCTGTACACCTAACCGCGCGATGATGGTTCGTCTCTACGTCCGCTATCCGAGTTTAAGTAGCTTTTTGCCATGGCTTGACAAGGCCGGTCCAGACTGTAGGAAAGAAACTACCTCACCAGTTGTAGGATGTCGGGCTCTCTCCGAGGATACATAGAGCGCGGCTACTGCATTTGCCAGAAGTAATCTACAGGAGTTGTCCAAGTCATGGAGCAGCGCCCAGATACTCCCTGCGTTCCAGGCGTCCCCGGCACCCAATGCAATCTGGCCGTGAACATCGAACGACGGAACTGAGGTCACTTCATCTTCAAAGACTGTGGCGGCGTAAAACGGAGTGTGGAGGTCGAGACGAGTTCCGAGTTCAGAGGAAACGAAAACGGCTGCATCTAACCACAACTCGGGGTGTTCTTCTGTGCCAGACCATCTGCTTCCTCCATCCAAGGCTCTTACCAACCAAGCTAGCTCGTTCTCATTCAGACCTAGAACGTCAACAAGACCGGGACAAAGAGCTTCATCTATCAGTGGTCTAATGGTCTCAGGCCGACTAGACGGATCTCCTATGTCCATGAAGGTCTTCGCGCTGCTGCGGTCACGCACGAAAGCAAAGAGGTCTTTTGCCAACCCAGGTCCCAACTCGTTGTGGTTCAGGTTCACCAATGCCACTAGGCCACTCTTCTGAACGCATTCAAGGTCACTCTCTGTCAGGTCGGAGAAAGAGAATCGTGACGCAGAGCCACTATCACTAACCATCATGTTGATTCTTCGTCCATGATGCTTCGTTTCTATGGAGACAGTAGACGATAGCCGACCATCAGTGTGAACGTGATCAAGATTCAGTCGTGGATCGGCAAGGGCTCGCAGCAAGGATGCACCACTTACATCAGTGGTGACGATTATTCGCGGGTCCGTCCCGAGTCTGAGAAGGGCGGTTGCAGTATTGACGCAGTTGCCACCACTTGTTACGAACTGCTCGCTCCCGAGTAGATTGCCGCCACCTTGGGCGGCTAGCCGGCTTAACCCGTCGATGAAAGAAGAGAATGACTCATACTTCACGAAGTGGTCGAGAAAGAAGTCAGGTAGGATGACGGGATAGCCTGCCTTCATCGGGTCGGTCAAAGCCGCTACCAGTTGTGAGTAGTCCAATCCAACCACCCCTGGAGCGTGGCCTCCGGTCTAGACCTTCTTCAGTGCCGCCTTCACCATTGCGGTGAGACGATCCTCATCGATTCCTGTCTTCTTGGAAATCTTGTCAATCTCACAATACGCAAGGTCTTCAAATGTCAGAATCCCTGCACTTGCAAGCAGATCGGCTTCTTCCTTCTTCACCGCTCGCAGGGAGGATAGCTCACTAACAGCGTCCTCTTTCTTCACGGTGGGTACGACTTCCTCCTCTAGGGCAGCAACAATGTTCTCCAGATCCTTGAGATACTGCTTCAGAGCCTCGACATTCTCAGGGTATGTGCGCTTACGGCGAATATCGACCATAAGACCAATCTGGCGCGCATCCTTGATGGTTAGCTCCGCTTGGGCCAACTCATCTAGGCTGAAGCCTCGTCCCCTTCTCGGTTTCGCATCTTTCGGAGCTCGAACCATGGGTTCAGCAATTATGTCAAAGCTCATCAAATAGCCACCTGCTTTCGGTTCGACCTTTTGGTGTGCTTATTAGCCTTTCTTTAGGATGATGCAACACAAAGAGGGGGAGTCAGAAGTCGTCAAGAGTGGTCTGCTCGGACGATGTCGATTTTAGCATCGTGTCCAGCTTTCGAAGCTGCTTCTCGTCCGCTCGATTCAGGAGTTTCAGCATCTGGAGTGCGTTGAGAGGAGCATTTCCTGCGAAGTGGTTGTTGAAGTACCCGAGGGTTGTCTGGCAGGTGCCTGTCACTTCATCCAGTCTTGGAATCCAGGCTCTTAGCTCCTCTTCATCATACCTGTATCTGTACCACGGTCGATCTCCATGTCCGTGCCACCGAACATATGCGAAGTCTGTAGTGACTCTGAGGTCAATGGGAAGCAAGGGCTCATCCACAATCACGTGCGCAATGCGATATGATTCGATCAGAGACCACACCTTCGGGACGAGCCAACTCTCATGGCGAAACTCGATGGCGTACCTGAAGCCTGTATCGAGCCCAGAGAAGAAGGCCTCTAGGTCGGCCATACTCTCAAGGTCCCACGGAGGGAGCTGGATGAGGAGCACAGGAATCCTCTCCTTGACTGGTTGGAGGAGCTCGAAGTACTTCGCCAGAACCTCTCCCCCTTCTCCACTAAGGTCGAGCCGATGGTCGTGCGTGACCTTCTTGGGAATCTTGGCTGAGAAGAACTTCTCGGGCGGAACTCTCTGCAAATGCTGAATGAAGTTCTCCTTTGGCAGGGCGTAGAAAGTGGAGTTGATTTCGGCGGTCTCAAACAATGCTAGATACTGCTTGAGCATGCTTGCGGTCGTCGAATAGAAGATGCCGCGCCAATCCTTCGCGTAGGACCAGCCACTAGTGCCGATGTGAAGCCCTCTCTTCATGTACGCACCATTCATGTTACTGAATCAATCAATATGAAGTTGACCTAATGATGAGGTTCATAAGAAACGATAGTAAACCCCTTCGTGTGAGTCCAATGAGAGCTAGCGATGTCAAAGCTGAGTTCAGCAATCTGGAAGTTCACCTAGGGAGCTTCAAGGATGGGAAGTTCAAGACGAAAGCCTTGGTTTCATATGAGGATGATCTTCTGATCATTGATGGGGGGAAGCTCGTTGCACGAGTGCATGCCCGCAACTTCGGGAAAGTCAGTCTCGAGAAGAAGGCTATCAGAATCGCGGCCATGAACTTCGAGATCGTTGACGGAGATGAAGTCAATACTCTGAGCGGATCGATTCGCCTAGAGCTGGGTGATGACAGCCCAGCATGGTACAAAGAGCTCTGGGGTTGAAGACTAAGACCTTTATACGAGTGGTTCTGTCACGGAAGAGCGGTTCAAGGGGCTGTTGAAATGACCGAGATGATTGAGTACATAGAGCTGAGATTCACTGACATTCTTGGCCAGCTGAAAGCAATGGTTGTGCCTTGCAAACCTGCTGCTGCAATCGCTGATGTAGCTAAAGATGACGCCATAAAGAAGGGCACCAGCTGCGATGGCAGCTCTGTAACTGGACTTGCATCAGTAGAAGCCTCCGACCTCAGGCTTGACCCTGATCCGTCTAGTCTAATTGAACTCCCCTTCGTTTCGCAGAGAATGGCAGCTGCAATGTGTTTCGTTCGCGAGAAGGGATCTAAGAAGGGGGAGTATTTCTCTCTCGACACTCGGGGACGGCTTCACTGGGCGTTCGAGAAGTACTTGCCCGGAGCTCTGAGGCTTGAAGCAAAGATAGAGCCGGAGTTTCATCTCACAACTTCGGAGGGAGAACCTTTCGATTTTGCTGGTTACGCAGACACATACCCGCAGAGCCCAGGATTCGACATCCTCCTCCAGCTAGCTAATGCTTTGAGAGAGATTGGTGTGGAAATCCGAGTCATCCATCACGAAGTTGGAGAAGCACAACAGGAGATTGAGCTTGCCTTCAGTGATGTTAGAAGCGTAGCCGATAATATACTCATCTTCAAGAATCTGGCACGAGCCATTGCGCAGAATCATGGGATTGATGTCACCTTCATGCCCAAACCTTTCGAGGGTTCAGCTGGGAACGGTCTTCATTGCCATCTTCAGCTCTGGGATGGCGACAAGAACCTCTTTGGAGCATCAAAGGACGAGCTATCTGATACTGCCAAGAGCTTCGTTGCAGGACTCTTAGAGCACGCTCCCGCAATCACTGCAGTAGCGAATCCTACTGTGAACTCATACAAGAGGCTAGTCCCTCACCATGAGGCTCCAGTCTACATAAGCTGGGGTCATATGAACCGGACCGTACTCGTCAGAGTCCCAATGCTTGGCGAGGCCAATAAGGCTGCTGTCGAGTTTAGGTCAAGCGATTCGATGTCGAATCCATACATGCTATTCACGGTGATAATTGCAGCGGGGATGGACGGAGTGAATAGAGGGCTGTCGCCACCCGAGGCAAGGTCTGAGGACATATTCTCCATGTCCGACAAAGAGAGGAAGAAACTGGGAATCAAGACCTTGCCAAAGAGCCTAGGTGAGGCCCTTGACGCACTCGAGGCGGATAAGGTAGTCAGTGATGCACTCGGAGAAGACATTATGAGGACCTTCATCAGAGTCAAGAGAAGCGAATGGGAAGAGTACCTCAGTCATGCTGTCACAGATTGGGAGTGGCGGAAATACAGAGACGCCTAGTTCTCTTTGAAGAACCCGGCGAGTCGATCAAATGCTTCATCCACAGCCTCCGGCGTAAGTGGCCCAAAGGACAGCCGGATGTGTCCCTCACCAGACGCACCAAAGATGCTACCAGGAAGAACCAACATCTCAGTAGACTGCAAGATGTCCAGGACAAGCCTCTTGGAGTCCTCACAACCCTTCACATGCGGGAACATGTAGAACGTTCCCTTCGTCCTCTCCAGCTCGAGCGCATCAATCTCAGAGGCGCGGAGGTAGGCGAGCTCACGAAGGAGACCCAGTCTTCGTAGTTCATCCTCGATGAAATCAAGGCCGCTCTTGAGGACCTCAAGCGCCAGGAGCTGACCCGCAGTAGGTGCGCAAATGGTGATTGTGTCCTGCACCTTCAGATACTCCTGAATGAACTCCTCCGGACCAATCACATACCCGATTCTCCACCCGCTCATCCCGAAGTCCTTCGAGAAGCTACCAAGCGTGATTACATGGTCGATTGCATCCCGCCGAGACCTTGGGCTGTAGTGAGTCGCATCATCGAATATCATGCTGGCGTAGGTCTCATCCGAGATGAGGGGGATGTCTCTCTCAATGCATACGTCTACAATGCGATCTACTGTGTTCCGTTCGTATACTGCTCCGGTAGGATTGTTGGGCGTGATAAGAAAGACTGCACAAGTGTCGTCATCCATTGCAGACTCTATGGTCGCAGGGTCGGGCTGGAACCCTTTTAACCCGGCCACCTCGACAACTTGACCTCCAAGCATCTCCACTGCCATTACAGAATTGAAGTAGTATGGGGTGGGCATAACGACCTTCTGACCCTGATGCAGCAATGCCATCATTGCGCCGGCAAATGCATTGTTGGCTCCAGCCGTAATCACGAGCTCGTCTTGGGGATTGACATCGATTTTTGAAGTCCTGCGCAGGTATATGGCAAGTTCCTCTCTCAGCTCGAGCATCCCCTCATCGGGGGAATATACGTGGGTCGCAGGATGAGAGAGTCGATCGCGTAACGCCACTAGGGCGCGCTCGGGAGGGACATGGCCGGGAAGTCCCTGGCCTAAGTTCAGAAAGCCGGGTGAAGAAGTGTAACGCCTAGCAGCATCGATGAGCTTCACAATGGGAGGGGGCATGATGTCCTGTGTGCGAAATCTCAAGGCATTACCTCCGTGCGAGCACCTAGGCAGGCGGCTCAAGATTGCTGCACGTTCCGGCAGGATATAACCTTACCCAGCTCCGAGCGCTGCTATGTACCAAGCTTAATATGAAACGAGAATGTGCAGAGGTTTTGAGGATGACCTTAGATGGACAAGGATTGCGAAGTTAGGGTTCTTGGGGCGCCAGAAGCCCAAGTGGTTCAGACGAAGAAGATTGACTATGAAAAGCCC
Source organism: Candidatus Thorarchaeota archaeon (assembly GCA_016839445.1). GTDB lineage: Archaea > Asgardarchaeota > Thorarchaeia > Thorarchaeales > Thorarchaeaceae > SMTZ1-45. The sequence continues at coordinate 4,631 of JAEOUG010000010.1, read as the reverse complement.
CTTCTTGTGTGCTGTTTCCCGTCGGCAGGTGTTGTGGGCACGATTGCAGCCAACACGCTGATTGAGCAGTTCAAGATGCAGGAGGTCGCACACTTGCGGTCCAGATACATCCCATCTGCAGCTCTCTTCATGGATGGCAGACTCAGGCATCCGTTCAGAATATATGGGGACAAGAAGCGCGGCCTTCTTGTTGCCACAGCAGAGTTGCCTGTGAGCGAGGACGGGCTCTACTCTGTGAGTTCCGCAATACTGGACTGGGGAGCCTCTGTAGGTGTGAAAGAAACCGTGATTCTGGATGGGATCCCAGTACAGGGTATGCCTTCCGAAAGAAAAGTTCTCTATGCAGCAGAAGAAGAGAAGCTTGCAGAACTCGGTGAAGTCGAGGGAATGGAGATACTGTCGAAGGGTATAATCTCAGGGATCGCAGGATCAATCCTAGCCGAGACCCTCTGTCGCGACATGGTGGGTTTCGCGTTACTCACACCAGCCATCGCAGTGATACCTGATCCCGAGGGGGCTGTGAAGCTCCTTCAGGCTCTCAACAAGCTGTACAACCTTAACGTTCCTGTGGACGAACTCATAGAGAGTGGGGAGCAGATCCGCAAGAAGATGGAAGAAGTAGCCGAGCAGGTGGACGGCATGCGAAGACAACAGCAGGTTCCAGGACGCTCTGGCTTCGAAAGAATGTACGCGTGAATCACTTGTCAGTGCAGGTGTCGTAGGCCTTCTTGGCGCCCTCAGCGTTACGTTCGCCTACGTTACCACTCCACTTCTCCTTGATTACCTTCTGGACCGTTTCAAGCTTGACAAGTCCAGTGGCCTTTGCCACTGCTCCCAGCATCGTGGTGTTTACAACTGGCAGACCAGCAACTAGTAGACCGAATTCCAAGGCAATGCCAGTGCCATCGTACGTGTAGACGTGACCCTTCTCAACTTTGACTTCACCAGGACTTTTCGGAGTGTTGACAACAATCTTTCCGTCGTCTGCGAGACCCTCGCTCACATCAATGAGGTCAAGGATGCTCTCATCCAGAACAGCAACAACATCCGGTGTGTATACCTGACTTCTAACGTTGATCTCCTCATCGGCAACGCGCGTGAAGGCTTTGACTGGAGCCCCTCTTCTCTCTGCGCCAAAATACGGGAATGCCTGCACACCCTTGTACCCGTCAATATAGGCAGCTTTCGCCAAGAGCTCGGCGGACGTAACGCCTCCCTGTCCACCTCTTCCATGCCACCGGATTTCTATCATCTTCATCTGAAGTAGCTCCTGAGGACCAATGGGTCCGAGTCCAAGTCATGGGGCGACATCGGCGTAACAAAACCTTTTCGTTACGGGAGCGCCTGCATGTCTTCAAGGATTGCTGCAACAGCACCCTCGGCAGACTGTGCGGCTTGCTGTAGTCCCACTCCTGAACCGGCAGTGTCCGTTCCCACGATATAGAGGCCTCTGAGGGGTGTTCGCGGGCCCGGTCTGTCAAGATCCGTCTGACCAGGTATCAGAGCCGCCCTTGTGGCATATGAGGTCTGTACATGCTCCATCTCAACGTGTTCAAGAACCTCAGGATAGTAGGTCTCGAATCCGTTCCCCTTCATTATTTCGAGTTGCTCCTCGACTGACTTGCCGGGAATGGCCATCATGGCCACTGCAACGAGTTCCTTCCCTTCGGGTGCGCAGGTCGGGTCGAAGCTGGAAACAGAGACGATCCAGCGGTTCGGGTTTGGATGGACGAGCACTCTATTCTTCCTGTCACCAAGTACGACCTTGTCTAGGCCCAGCCAGAGTGTGATACCCCTTGTGGGTTGCATGTGACTCCATTCACTGAAGAAGGTGGATACCTTCGGGTCGTCGGAGGAAACGATTCCAGGCATCGCCCACAATGGTATGTTACTGACTACCTGTGAGTGCGAGAGATGCCTCCCTCCAGCTGTGACTCCCGAGACCCGAGAGCCATTCGAATGAATCGCCTGGACTTCTGCATTGAGCACATAAGACCCTTCAATGGCATTGACGACTCTCTTGACGAGACCCTCCATGCCTCCAATGATGTAACCTTCGTCGTACTCTGAAGTGCCGAGCAGCAAGCTCTTAGCTGACTGGAGCTTGGATGACTCCTTGTCTGTGTCTTTCAGCGTGCGAAGTGCCTCATAGGCGGAAGCCTCGCTGATTGGAACGCCAGCAGCCATGTAGATGGCACTCTGCATTACATCAAGCATGACCTGGTTTGTAGCACCTTCGTTTTCCATGAACTCCAAGAAGGAGATATCCTTGTACTTCTTCATCTCCTCGAGTTTCATCGTCTTGATCTTGGCGCCAATCCTTGCCAGCCCAAGTCGTCCCCGCATTCCAGTTAGCGGCCACCGCAGAGTCTGACCTATGCTCGATGGGATCGTGCCAACCCGGTCATGTACTCTGAAGTACCAACCATCATGAAGGACGAACTCCGGAGGAGGGTGGAGGTACTCCCTAATGAATCTGGAAAAGGCGCCTCTCTTGACTCGTGTGATGACATGCAGGCCTTGATCGACTCGATAGCTGCCAACCCAGTATCCGTGCCATACCCCACCCAGGCGATCCTGCTTTTCGAGGACAAGAACCCTTTTCCCACTCTCAGTCAGGGCCAGTGACGTCAAGAGACCTCCGGCGCCCCCGCCACAGACGAGTGCATCGTAGTCCTCAGGGACAACATGGTCTAGGGTTATCTGCTCCATCGGTCGTCGAAGCGTTGCAGAGGATTGGACACTTAAGGTTGTCCTCTTGGACCGATGAGCCTCATATCAGTAACAGCAAGTATTATGAGGATGGCGAACCTGCCACTGACGAATCACCGGTTATTATGCTGAGAAGGAGAGCTTGCCTTGGTTTCTGTTGACGAACTCGTACTAGAGGCCCGAGAAGAAGTCAAAGACGGCAAGATAGCCAGCGGTGCAAAGAAGCTCTCCAAGGCAGCAGATGTTCTGGGCAAGAGTGGCGAGTTTGAGAAGGCCTCTAAGATCTATGTGGAGGCTGCCGAAGCACACGTCGCGGGATATGAGGCAGCTGAATCTATGAAGGCGTATGACAATGCGGTCCTCATGCTTGTACGGATTCCCCAGAGTCCAGAAGTATACAAGCAGATATCTGATCTGACCCAGGCAGCCGCAAAGGTGGCAGAAGATGCTTCCGAGTACAAGAAGGCTTCTGAGTACTACTTGCGCTCCAAGGATTTTGTGGATGATGATGAGGCAGCCAGACTGCTAAACATGAAAGCTGCAGATGTGCTTGAGAATCTGGCAGATATCAAAGAAGAGGAAGAGAACTTCTCAGAAGCAGTGTCCCTCCTACGAAAAGTGGGCCGGCTCTACTACATGGCAGACGATGAGGAACTGGGGGAGCGAATCAACGATAGGGCTGTGAGAGTGGCGCACAGGTGGGCGGAACAGGCGAGGAAGAAGGGAGACTTCCTCTCTGCAGGCAACGCCCTGGCTGAGGCAGCTCAGATAATGGCAACCAAGGCGGACTCTCCCGAAGCAACTCGCACAATGATGGAGGCGGGTGAGCTCTATGAGGCCGCCAACTTGTACGAGAAGGCTGGGAACATCTATGATGCCGCTCAGGAAGCATACAAGCTTCAGAGACTGACATCTGCAAGAAACCAAGCCATTTCAAAGGCCGCCGAAGCATATCTCAAGCTCGAGGGCAAAGCTGAGGTCGTTGCGCCGTTGCTTGTCAAGGCGGGTGATCTCTTCAGTGAGATAGGCCGTGTCATGAAGGCGAAATGGGCGTTCAAGAGGGGCAGCGAGCTCTTTGAGGAACTTGCATCCAAGGCGGCGTCTGAAAACGAAGTGGAGTCAGAGAAGAGATACCTCAGATTCCAAGCTATGTGCTTAGAGCGGTGGGGCTACCATGACAAGGCCACTGCGATATACAAGCAGGTCACTGACTTCTACCTATCACAGGCCCAGCAAGAGGAACAGAGTGGGAATAGCGAACAGCAAGCAATCGCACTTGAGGAGGCCGCAGAAGTCCTCACAGAAGCAGGCAATGCTAACGAGGCGAAGAAGCAGATTGAGAAGGCCATCGAGCTGTACATCGAGCTCGCAGACCAGACAGCTGCGGCAGAAGACAACGAGAGCGCCTCGAAGTTCTTTAGCAAGGCCGCAGACTGTGCAAAGAAGATTGGAAGCAATGACAAGTTCTGCGAGTACCACCTCAAGAGCAGCGACCGCGCAGTCGCAGCGGCAGCGTTCTACGAGTCCATAGAGGTCAAGGAACTCTCAACAATATGGAAACGAACAGCAGGACAGGAGGCTTTACGGTCAGGCGACATGGAGGCAGTTGAGAAGGCCATCGACCTCCTCACTGAGTCTGCAGAGGGCTTCAGAAACGCGAATGAGGACCGAGAGGCCTTCGAGGATCTATTCGTTGTGTTCGAAACGCGGTTTCTGAACCTCCCGGACAAGAAGCGTCCCATCAACAAGGTGATCAAGCTGATGGATGAGATTGCGATGGAGCAGCAGGACGATGTCATGCAAGCCCTGTCATCCATTGTGCGAGCCCTCAACTCAGGGTACCACATCGGTGCACTCCTGACTCTTCAGGAGAACGAAGAAGACCTGCTGCAGAAGGCCGACAGAATACGGTTGATGAT
>JAEOUG010000094.1 GCA_016839445.1 Candidatus Thorarchaeota archaeon | reverse complement strand
GGCATGGCCATCCTCCAGCACGAAATGGCGTTCTCCCACATTGATGCTTACCATCCGGAGCCGACTTTGAACCGCGATGACTGGCCATTTTCAATTCGGCGATTTTAGCACCGAGCTAAACTCCTTTCCTTCTTTCTTCTCAGAGACTGCTAATTCAGGCCCTGCTCACAGGACTCTTCCTCGACTCTGAGAGCCTTTCCGTGGCGAGCAGCAAGTCAGATTCAGAGGCGCTGGAAAGGTTTTTACAGTCCATTGCGTCTTCGGGATAATCAGGGGGTGCGGAAGAATGGGACTGATAAAGACTGCTCAGGAGATCCTTGAGCAGGGTCATGACGCGGTTCTTCGTGGGGATTTCGCCAGCGCAGCTGACAAATTCAGATCAGCATCTCAGAAATTCTCGAAGCAGGGTGATATGTCAATGTCTCAGTTGGCATCCGGCTATGCTTCGATTGTGCGAGTATCGCAGAGGCCAAGTGATTCCGGCCTGTACTACAACGCTGCAGACACAATTCGACCGCTTGGAAATACACCCCTGAAACTGGGTCCGAGAGAGGTTACCGCCTCTTATCTGGCCGAAGAGCTTCAACTCTTGGGAAATGAGATTGACGCTGTTGGTCTTATTCCGGATCAACCTGAGAGATGGGCAGTGAGGGCTAGCAGTCTTCAGGATCTTGCGAACCGATTCCGTTCAAACACAGCCGGAGACCCGTTGGTGATGCCGGAACTGCTACAGAAACAACAGATACTTGCAGAAACCAAGGCAATGCAGCTGCAAGCATTGTCTGAAGAAGCTCTGGCGGAATCTCTAATCTCAAGAGATCCGAAGGCGGCTGCAGAACACTACCAGACTGCTAGGCTGTGGTGGGCACAGGCTGGAAGGCAGGATATGGCTGAATCTGCCGCTTCTAGAGTGTCATCCTATGGGAAAGCAGTGAAGTGCTGGTTCTGTGGCCGAGAGGTAACCGGAGAGAGAATTCACTTCCTTACGATGCCGAGTGATTTGACTGAACTTGTCAGTCGTTCATCAGGAGACGGGGCCCTTCCTTCCTGCGTCCCGTCTCTGAGAGAGGTGTACGCATGCAAGGGTTGTCATAGCGCAGTCTTCAAGATGGCGGATTCCCGCGCCTTGCAGAGGACAAATGAACTTGAAGTTCGAGTAAATGCAGAACTCAGTGAGATACGCAGACAGATTGAACAGATCAAGGATGTAATGAGGCGATGACCATGCCGGATGGATTGGAGTCTTCTCCACTCACAATGATGTCTCTCCGCTGCAAATCATGCTCCGCTCCCTTGTCCCCTGTGCAATCGGAAGAGATAGTCAAATGCCAGTACTGTGGTTCGACACAGAAACTGGTAGATGCGAGAGCTTTCGTGAATCACATAATTGCACAGGTCAATGCCTGGGTTAGACAGACGATGCCCACCTCTCTGGGCGCTTCTGGCTCGAGTGTTGTGGACCCGATTGCCAGGCACATGGTCTTTGCCAACAACGTTAGACCGAGGCTTTCTACCGAGTATGGGGAATACAGATTCCAGTGCATGAATGTCCTCTCTAATCCTTTGATGACGCTCCCAAACATGACCGAATCAGGAGTTGGTCATTTGACGGATCCCAAAGAGGTCTTCCTCTTTCAGGCCAAGGTGCAGTCGATATCAGCTCTGGCGGTTGACGAAGATGGGAAGAGTTTGGTGCAGGAGATTGGTGGCCTTTCGATTGCATATGCATATCTGCTCAACAATCTGGCGCTTATGTCTGAACTGAAACCGGAGCGTTACCACTTCATGCACCAGAACCTGGCTGCTGCTGCTGCAGCGCTCAAGGACACTCCGAAGCATGCAGTACTTCACGAACGGATGAAAGGGCTATCTTCGTTGTGTTTGTCGCTTGATTTGCTGACCAGCATGAAGGTCGACAAATCGAGAATTGAACTTGACCGCGCGAAGAGCCATCTGACTAACGCTGGACAGATGGCTTTGTCCAACCCTGAGTTTGCCATAATGCATCATGCCATCAAGAAGGAATTGTCAACGGCTAATTCGACAGGTCATATGCTCAATGCCATCATGATGAACCCTCGTAACGATATTGCCTCATCTTACTCTACCATTTCGAGTCTTCTTGGAATTCTGAATGGTCTTCGCAATAGTGCACCCTCGCTCTGGAAATCTCGATTCAGCGATTCCCAGCATCACGAGGAGATTCTGAAGCATGTGTCTGTGATTGCCGGAACGAAGGCAGGACAGGGCTCCATGAAGATTGTGGGAGGAAGCGGGAGGTATCTCTTCCCCTTCTGGGCTGTTGATGTCCCATATTCCTTTCGAACAGGCGCACTCTGGAAGACTCAAGGTGTGGAGGTCACGGAGTCCTTGCTCGTGTCTGCGACATTCCCGATGGATTCTGCAGTCTTCAATGGAGTGAATGCTCGCTCAATTGTCACGGATATCTTCGGAGCTCGAGAGAGGAGCGGGTTCCTGACTGATACTGCAAAGAGGATGTCTGGCAAGGAAACCTCTCTGAGTGGCGGAGGGCCAGTCAAGGATGTCATTCTTCGAGCTCATATGGGTACTCCTTCTGGGATGGATGTTATACCACCTCTGAGTACGCCACAAGATGCGGTGATGATCGTGCAGACATACATCTCTCAATCCTCACAGAGCGACAGGGCGATTCAGAGTCAACTGAAGCTCAGCTCCCCGCGTGTATCTGAGCTAGTCTATGTTCCCGGCACATGTGAAGGCGGAAGGCCATGCATTCTGGAGGACTTGGGGAGGCTAGCTCCGTCGTCAGTCGGGGACGTCGAAGCCCTGATGTCTATAGCCATATGAGAGATGGTGCTTGGTTCAGTTCTCAAGGTGAGCCGACTTTGAAGTGAGATGACTGGCTCTTTTTCAATCAGAGCCTTTTTGTACCGAGATATAAACCTTTTCATCGCTCTTTCCTTAAGAATGTATTGTCTAGTCCCGACCCTCTTCGCGACCATCGATATCCGCAATTCCGCTCCCCCGGCGAAGCACAGGGAGGAAGATCGTAGGTGTCATTCATCTCCGCGAATCTGCCCCTCTGAGCCAACCGGATATGCCGAGTTCCTTGACCGTAACCTCCACTGGCTCCGGTTCGTATGATCTGTACCTCCTGGCACCATCAACGTAGAGTCTACGTGGGTCCGTGGCTCCTCGGGAATGAGTGGCATGACGATATCGTCGAAGAAGATACCGTCTACGTGAAAGACTTAACTGTGTCATTTCAGATATGGATATCGTATTCCATGAAGAAACCCTCGAAGATGGCAGAAGACTCAGGAGAGAAGGCACGCAAGAAACACAGAATCACCTTCGCGTGCGCTGAGAACACATGCAGAAGCCCGATGGCCAAGGTGATTATGGAAGATCTTCTATCACGAGACGTTGCTCGAGATGTCGAAGTAGATTCCGTGGCGCTTGAACGAGCAGGACCTACTGTCAATGAAAAAGCAAGAGAGGTCATCAAGGAGCGATATGGCCGAGATCTTCTGAAGGACCATATCCCCAGACTGATAGATTACAGGTCGCTCGGCAGACTAGTGTTAGTGATGACGACTGACCAGAAGGATGACCTTGACAAGAAACTTGGAAACAGAAGAGATGAGTCGATTGTCCTGAAGGTCAGCGAACTAGTGTTGCCGTCATTAGACGATCATGACTCAGGGTTTGGGAAAGACGTTACTGACCCTGCGGGCAAGCCTCTCGACGACTATCGCATACGCCTCGAACAACTCAGTCGGTATCTATGGGAAGGCCGGGATAGGGCAATCATGATTGTGAAGCATGGGTTGTACGCCGGATGGTCACGAAGAGGATATCCGAAAGCATGCCCGAATTGTAAGTCCGGCCGAGTTGTTCCCATTGGGTATGGTCTCCCAACCATGGAATTTGAGGCAGAGCTAGTGTGGTACGGGGCGGTAGGCCGGGATCCGCCTTGCGTGTTAGGCGGCTGTTGCGTCCCAGGGACGGATGATTGGCACTGCTTGAACTGTGATCACGAATGGGCTACTGAGCGGAAGGTCAATTCCCAAGAGAAGAAGTTGTCGGAGGATATAGAAATATACAGATCGCATCCATCTCGCGTGAGGGAGGCCGACCTCGAAAGGATAAGACGACTTCGAGAGAAGTAGACAAAAAATCCCAGCGATGACAAGGGTGAGCTGCTGTAAATTGGCGCTCAATGGGGATTGACTGGGGCGTAGGGCAGACGAAGCCGAAGTTATTTGAAATGCAGACAGGAGAGGATTCAGTGCCCAAGGAAGTAGAAGTCGAGAAGATGTTAATGGATCATCTGTGTAGCTGCGGATTCGTTGTTAAGGAGAGGACCGGTGTACATGGCATCGATATTGTTGCTGAAAGGGACGGGCAGGTGCACTTCATTGAGGTGCAAGGAAATGTGGGGCGCAAAGGCCGGTCTTTCGAAGTCAAACAGAAGAGAAACCATGCTCACAGGGTTGTGGGCCAGGTGTGTTCAAGGCTACACACTAATCCAGAAGCGAGGCTCGGAATTGCCTTCCCTGAAGATGAGTTCTACAGGCGGAAAGTTGACGAGATGAAGATTGCATTTGGAAGGTTACACATGACTGTATACTTCTTAAAAGCTAACGGCGAAGTCGAAGAGATACGCTACGGTCAAGCCTAAAGCGTTGGTTCAAAGGTCAAAACAACCGGCAAACTCGCTCTCCGAGCATATCGTTACGCTCTTGAGGGTTCCTGTGCCCTTCACGAATCTGTCGTTGATAAACTTGAGCTGGTTCTTCTTAACAGGGCTCGGTCTGTCGACAACTGAGGAGTTGACGACAATGAAGAGGGCGGGATCACCGAAGAGTCGCTCTCCTTCGTCTTTATGGACGGCTCTGTCGCAGAGCGCGGTTGCGCCAATGATGCCAATGACGTTCTTTGGAGTGACATCTCTGTCTTTGACTTCAACTATGCAGGCAACCTTACGGTCCGGACCAAGAATGACAACATCGGCGTCCGACATTCCCCGTTCGTTAGCCCTCTTTCCAGCATACAACGCTATGGCCCCATGGCCTTTCTGATGGGCGGTCTTCACTATATACGCAGATTCCTTTCCGCAATCCTTCAGGTGCCGAAGCACATCTCCGGTGATTTGTTCCCTTATGCGCCTGTGTTCCTCTCCCTCAGTCGGCAATTCTCTTCACCACCCTATCCATGGGACATTGTGATTAGCAGTCTTTAGCTGTTTGCCACCAGTTCATCCACTTTGACAGCAAGCTTGTTCGATGACGCAATGAAGACCAAGATGGGGAAGTTGTTATCATCTCCCCCCTTTGTACTTCCATAGGGCTTTGTCGAGCGTCCTGAGAGATACTCTGCTTCGCTTGGCGATCCTGCGACATTTGTCATTGTACTCCTGCCAGCATCTGAACGAGTCTTCAATCTCGCCTTCAACTTCGCCGAGAACCTCCAGCGACGCCCACGCGCGCCAGTCCATAATTGTGTATTTTTCTGGATTGCAAAAGTAGAGAATGGCAGATGCGACTCGGTATCCGACTCCATTCATAAGTGTCAATACTCCGATTCTCAACTCCTCGGTTTCCGCTGAAAATGACGCGCGTGTAACATCTTCTACGAGTTTAGGGCTGTTGCTTTCTGCATATCCTGTGGAGCGAGGAGATTTCCACCTGACAATGTCCATCACGATTGGCTTCGTGAGGAAGGTTGGCCGTCGGCCCAACTCTCTTATTGACTTCAGGACTGTGTTTTCGCGTTTCTCATCGCCTTCGCTGTAATCGT
>JAEOUG010000093.1 GCA_016839445.1 Candidatus Thorarchaeota archaeon | reverse complement strand
GTAGTTCTACGTAGCTTGTGGGGGAATCAGTCATCCACGGATTGGTGATCCAGTCTTCCAGCTTCTTCTTCAGGAGCAAATCGAGAGAGGAGGACCTCTGAGATCCGGTCTGCACTTGAGGGACTGTATTTTAGAATTCGGCGACCACCAGCATCTCGAAGTCCTCGGTTGTCAGTTCATGCTCTCTGGAGAACTCACCGAGCCTAGCGCCAAAAATGCCTATGTCCTTGAAGCCGAGGCTCCGTAGCAGCCATGTTATCTCGCTGGGCACATAGAATCTCTCGTTAGCTCTGAGTTCCATTTCTTTGCCGTCGTCATCAATGATGGTGATGATGCTGTGGTTCCTGAAGGTCATAAGATCGAATGTACTGGATCTGTATGTTGCCTTCCCATCTTCACTACCCCCTGCCATGAACTCTTCAATCGAGTGATAGAGCGGGAACAGCGCGTTCAGGGCGGTGAAGATGAACCTGCCGGGATTGCAGAGAGCTCTGGCCACACTCTCCAGTATCTGATAGTTCATCTCATCGGTCTCCATCAGTGAGAAGCCGCCCTCGCAGAGCATGATCACGGCGTCGAACTGGTTCCTGAATGGCAGCTCTCTGGCATCAAGATGCAGAAACTCAACCTCAACAGCTGACTCCTCCGCTTTCTGTTTAGCTCTTGCAAGCTGGGCTTCTGACAGGTCGATGCCAGTCACATCGTATCCCCGTTTGGCCAGTTCTATTGCATGCCTTCCAGTACCGCAGCCAACGTCAAGAATGCGGAGTGCCTTGTCATGGGATAGCTCCTTCTCGATGAAGTCGCATTCTCCTAGCGTGCCTTTGACAAACGACTCCTCGTCGTACTTCCTAGCGTAGTTCTCGAACAGGGCTTCGTACCACTTCTTCATAGTGATTCCTCCAAGATGTCTGCAGGATAGGACTCTGACCAGACTTCATCTAAAGTCTTCTTCCCTGGATGGATAAGCGGACCTCAACCTCAGCAGAGATATTAGCTCATTCTCATACACCAAACTGCAAAACCGGACTTGATACCCATGGTTAGCAACACGCTCGAGGAAGCTCTGATTGACATCGTTGGTGAGAAATATGTGAGTAGCGAGCTCTGTGATCGCCTAACCTATTCAAAGGACTACTCGGTCGAGGGGATTGCAGATGATTACACCCCCGATATTGTCGTGAAGCCCGCAAGTGCGGATGAGATTGTCAGAATAGTCCGTACTGCCAGCAGAATGAAAGTGCCTCTGTATACTTGGGGTGGTGGGACCAGTATGTCTGGCAATCCGCTTGCGGTGGAGCGCGGCATAGTCCTCGATATGAAGAGATTGAACAGCATCCTTGAGGTTGACCCCGAGAATCTGACCATAACGGTTCAAGCCGGGGCAACAATCGAAAACGTGTACAATGCAGCCCTGGACCATGGTGTGTTCTTTGCACATCATCCTGAGAGCAGCCTGTCTTCAACGGTGGGAGGAGCTGTGAGTTGCATGGGTATCAGTATCTACGGTGCCAAGTACGGGTATGTGTATGATCAGGTACTGGCTCTCGAAGTGATCCTTGCAAGCGGCGAGAAGGTGAGAATCGGAGGGAAGAGCTACCTCTCCCTTCCCACACACAACCTCCTGAACCTCTTCATGGGTGCTGAAGGCACATTGGGAATCATAACGGAAGTGACACTGAAGGTGTACCCCAAACCCCCAACACGGGATCGGTTGAGCTATGGTTTTCCAGACATAACCAGTGCCATTGAGGCGTGCAAGAGTGCTCATGCAGCCGGCTGCTGGCCTGAAACCGTCTTCCTGTTTGACAGACGCTCCCTAGTTCAATACATGGAGCGGTCCAAGACGGCCATTCCTGATACCATTTCGATGGCAGTCCTCTTTGGCGCCTCAGGTAATTCGAAGATGGTGCGCACGACCCTAGAAGTGATCTCGCAGTGCTCTGAGGAGCAGGGTGGACGACTGCTTCCTGAAGATGTGACTGACTCATGGTGGAACTCCATCAATATTGGGAAGGATACATTTGACCAGAGCAACTTTGCACTCTCTCACACAGAATACGAGCCAGACTTGGTGGATGCTTGTGTTCCACTCAGCAAGTTCCAAGAGTATAGTGACTTCTGCGATGATCTCAAGAAGGAGTTCGGATGGGTTGATATCGACTTTGGCGCCTTCATTGTGGGAGGGCCGAGGGGCCCAATCCCATTTTGCATCTATTTCAGTGTCCCTATCGACACGCGAATCAAGAGCGAGGTCGACAAGTGGTTTCAATTCAAGGAGCGAATGTATCAGCGAGCCCTCGCTATGGGCGGCAGTCTCTCCAATGCGAATGGAATGGGACTTCGCTCCTCTCCATGGGTCAAAGAACAGCTCGGTTCTGCATGGGAACTCCTCTTGGGTCTCAAGCGCCTCCTGGATCCGGACAACATACTGAATCGTGGCAACAGGGGGTTTGCGGCTTGATAGAACGGCTCAAGCAATTTGAGGATTGGGCTCGAGCCTGTATCCATGTTCGATGTGGATTCTGTCGCGAGAACTGCCCAGCCTACAGTCAGCTCAAACTGGATAGCTATGCTGCCAAGGGAAAGGTGACTATGCTCCACCACATCTTGAAGGGGACTCTAGAAGCAGATGCGGCAGTTGCTGAGAGAGTGTTCGCATGTACCAACTGTGGTCTGTGTGATGTTGCCTGTGGATACGATCAGAGTAGGGCAATTCAGCAGATGAAGATCGCTCTGCGCGAGTATGGTGTAGACATCCCCGAAGGTTATGACCGAATCAGTACAAGAACACGGGAGATGGGTAATCCCTACTCTGCAGATGTGTCGGAAGGGTCGGAATATCTCCGATCTATACCAGAATCCAGGAAGCAGAATGCCCATTACACACTCTTCCTTGGATGTACTCAGATTTACCGTGATAGAGAGGGCATAGCACTCCTCCTACGGATTCTCAGGTCGGCTGAGATTGACTTCCAGGTTCTCAATGAACCAGTCTGCTGTGGATCTCCAGCGTACAGAGTGGGTGATGAGTCTCAAGCTCTCGAACAGGCGAACAGTATCAAAGACCTGTTCGCTCAATCCCAGTCAGAGAACGTACTGACATCCTGCGCGGGGTGTTACAGAATGTTCTCTCGGGACTATCCCGCTCTTCTCAATGGGCCTCCCGAGTTCAGGACCATTCATTTGACCGAACTGCTGAAGGAAGTAGTCGAGAGCGGGGGTTTCAGTCTTTCACCGTTAGATGTGACAGTGACCTATCATGACCCTTGTCACCTTGGCAGGCACTCTGGTCTATATGAGGAACCCAGAGAAATACTGATGTCCATCCCTGGCTTGACTCTTGTGGAAATGGAATGGAACCGCAAGTTCGCCAAGTGCTGCGGTGCCGGAGGCGGATTCCGCTCAGGACTGGGTGAAGATGCCATAGCCATCGCAGCCTCAAGAGTCCGAGAGGCGGAAGCAACTGGTGCTACCATCCTGGTCACATCGTGCCCGTTTTGCCTCAGGAACCTTCGTGACGGAGCTGAATCTATCGGTTCAGGAATGGAGATTCTCTCCATTGAGTCAGTGCTTGCTCGCTCTCTTGAGAGATAGGTGTCCGGCCGCCCACTTTCTCTAAGAAGGTAGGAAGTGATTCGCAAGCGGGTCGCTGCAGCAAGCGCATGCCATGTGGGTATGTTACTCCATAGGCTTCAGATTGACCTGTCTTGGTATGACCGTGGATTCGGTGAAGCAGGAACGGCAGAGTGCCATGTCCAGCATTCGTTCTACCTAGAACCTTGATTCGGCCCGCATTGCTGTCAAGCGCTCCCGCAACCGAAGTCCTCTCTGTCATAGTCAGGACTGATTCAGAGAGCGTTGGAGTTCTGCAAGCAGAACCTCGAGGTCATCCACGAAGCCGGACTGCTCATCATAGATCCACTCATACTCCCAAGGCGCACTACTGCCCTCTCTTCTTTTTCCATAGACAAGAAACTCTC
>JAEOUG010000092.1 GCA_016839445.1 Candidatus Thorarchaeota archaeon | reverse complement strand
GCCCCCTAGAGTAGCATCTCGCGTCCTAAGGAGCTTATATCATTCCCATAGGACTGACTCTCAGAACCACATGCAGAGGGCGCGACAGTCGCCTCATGCTTGCCCCCTCAAGACATACGACCCCCCTTCCCCGGACCCACCCCTGAAGCAGCCGGAGCCGCCTCTCTCCTGCTGTGGGGTGGGTCCATCCAGATTGCCACGCCACTCCTCTTCTGCGACCAATCGGCTTTTCTCTAGGTGCTGGAAGAGAGCACTGGGCTGGTCTGTTGCTTCGGGACATTCGAATGAAGATTGCTCAGGACTTTGGAGACCTGGCTGATCTCGCTCTATCACGGATTGAAGTGCTGGCTGAGAAGTTCCAAGAGGTGTACAGGGAGCCAGCATCGCCCCGCATCATCCGCTGCGTGCTCCGCCTTGCCTCAGGCGATGTTGCATCCCTAGACCAGTACATAGGCACGTGCCTGAAGGATTACCGGGACATCATCCTGTGGGCGGAATACGACCCACAGGGAAATCGTGTCTTCAGTGGGAGTCGCCGTTTCAAGTGAAGCACGATGCTGCAAACTCGTCACTCGAACGCCTTAAGTCATGATTCAGGGCTCAAGTGAAACATGAAAGCCGCAGTGCGTGAGTATCGCCCTAGCGATTGGGATTCTGTTAGGGAACTGATTCTGAACGCAGAGAACTTCGGGGATGCGTTCCTAGAGCATGAACGTGTGAAGCTGGGCGTCTATTCAGAGAATCCCGAGTATGGCCGTGTCTTTGTAGCAGAGGACGCTGATTCCAGAGCGGTGGTCGGCTTCACTGCAGTGCGGATTGATTGGAGTGCGCTCGTCATCTCAACAATCATTGCGCACCACGCGCACCTCCGCCAAGGCATAGGAAGCGCGTTAGTCGAGGAATTGGTGAGATTCGGGAAGTCGCTTTCCAATGTTGAGACAATCTGGGTCGACACAGGCGACTTCATGTTGTACGCACAGGAGTTCTACAAGTACCTCGGATTCGATGAGGTTGCCAGAGTCCCTCACTACATGAGCTCAGACTTCCATCAGGTGTTCCTTATCCTCCGAATCAGGGCCAATGAGTAGACCCGACTCGCTCCCCCACATGCATGGAGAAGTGGCGTGAGGAGCGAGACTAATATCGGTCGGAGCGGGAGGTTGGAATCATGTCTGTCGAACCTTATCCAAGCTGCATAAGAGAACTGCCAAGGGCAAAGATCGCTCTAGAAGGTGTCCAAGCATGGATTGCCCAAGGAGTCGAGTTCCAGGTTGGCTTCTTCGAGATTGAACCAATTGGGACTGTACCTCCACACAGTCACGGTGCACAGTACGGTTTTGTCATTGAAGGTGAGATGCTGCTCACAATCGGCGATGAAACTAGGCACTACAAGAGAGGTGACTCATACTACGTACCTGAAGGAGTCGTGCACTCTGCTGAGTTCAAGACCTTCTTCAGAGCAATGGATTTCTTTGCTGAGCCATCTAGATACGAGACCGAGTGAAACCGTGGCCCCCAAGAAGAAGATGGTGCGGAGGGCGAGATTCGAACTCGCGAATCACTACTGAACCAGGCCCTCAACCTGGCGCCTTTGACCTGGCTTGGCAACCTCCGCAAGGCCTACTGAGGGTTTGGCCGTGGTAGCCGTTGTCGAGTCGCTTTTTACCTTTTCGGGGGGAGAGAATCAGTCTGTTGCGTTGAGCCTATCCAAGTTGTCCAGATTCTCGTCGCCGAGCCTCTCGAAAGCATCAGCGGCCTCGATTAGGAACTCGACCTTCTCAGCTGCGTTCGCGTAGAACCTGCTTAGCTCCCTCTCCAACCCTTTCGCCATCTCCGCCAGATCTGCATGGCTGGAAGGCACCGGAGACGTAACTGGCATGTGGTCGTCACTATCCAAACCAGATATCGGCTCCAGAATCATCTCGGTGGTGTTCTCACGGCGGATTCTCTCAAGAACTGCGACCCGCTTCAATGCTCGCTCATGAAGGGACTTGTAGACCTCCGAAGCATCAGAACCGATGACTGCTTTGGCTGCCTCTCCGTAGAACACACCTGCCTGATCTTCAAGTCCCAAGGCATGCTTCAGCACCGCGCCGAATGTACCTAAGTCCACATCCAAAGCCTCCAAGAGCTAGAACCATCTGGTGACGACTACCTTGTTCTCTGTGAAGAAGTCCACGGCGTCTTTGCCCTGGCCGTGCAGGTCTCCAAAGAATGAGTCCTTCATGCCAGAGAACGGGAATGTGGCAATAGGGGCGACGACACCGATATTGACTCCAATGTTCCCTGCCTTCACCCTATACTGGTATTCTCTAGCAGTAGCGCCGCTTGATGTGAACACTGAAGATGCGTTCCCGTATGGATTGGCGTGAATGATGTCAATGGCCTCGTCAAGATTCTTCACATGAATAATGGAGATCACTGGCCCGAAGATCTCCTCAGATGCAATCTTCATCTCTGGCGTCACCTTGTCGAAGACTGTGGGACCGACGAAGCAGCCCTTCTCATACCCGGGCACTTTGATACCTCGCCCGTCAAGGAGCAGCTCGGCTCCCTCCTTGACACCGCTCTCTATGTACTTCAGGACATTCTCCATTCCTTGCTTAGATGCAAGAGGCCCCATCTGTACACCTTCCTCCAACCCGTACCCGACCTTCAGCGCCTTTGAGCCTTCAACCAAAGCATCTCGAAGCGGCTCGTGTATGTCGCCAACTGCAAGCACTACACCTCCAGCCAGACACCTCTGTCCCGCACACCCGTAGAACGACGTTAGTAGGGCTGCCACAGTTCTCTCTAGATCTGCATCTGGCATGATTGTCAGGAAGTTCTTGGCTCCGGCCTGGACCTGCGCTCGCTTCCCGTGTTCTGCGGTCTTCTTGTAGAGCAGCTTACCGACGCGAGTGGAACCGACGAATGACATCCCTATAGTGTCAGGACTCTCAATCAGCGTATTGACCACTTCCGGCCCGCCGTTGACCATGTTTAGGACTCCCTTTGGCAGGCCAATCTCGTGAATCAGCTCGAACTGCCGGACCTGACTCATTGGCACCTGAGGCGACGGCTTGACAATGTAGGTATTTCCGGTGGCCACAGCAAACGGCCAGAACCATGTAGGCACCATACCCGGGAAGTTGAATGGTGCAACACAGAAGAAGACACCCAGCGGCTGCTTGATTACCATCTCGTCAATTCCAGCCGCAATATCCTCAGTGTTGTAGCCCATCTGAAGTGAAGGAGCGCTCATTGCGCATTCGATGTTCTCTATGGTTCTGCGATATTCGCCCCGGGCCTCATCGATGGCCTTGCCCTGCTCTTTTGTCAGAATCTCAGAGAGCTCTTCGAAGTGATTCTCGAAGGCATCACGGATTCGGTTCAGGTATCTGACTCGTGTGAACACAGGAGTCCTTCGCCAACGGTCAAAGGCCTGCTTGGCAGCCTCAATGGCGGCCTTGGTTTCTTCAGCCGTGCTCATGGGTGTCTTAGCCAAGAGTTCCCCGGTGGCTGGATTGATGATGTCCTGTGTTTCCTTTGATTTCGATTCTACCCATCGACCATTGATGTAGTTCTTTACAACTTGTCCTGCCAATGCATTCACTTCCCGTTTTGCGGAGTCTGTTCTTCTCTCGCGCTCTATTTGATTCTTGCGAAGCAAACCCGCCTCTACTGCAGGTGTACAAACTCGATGGCTGAGTCCGGACAGACGACGGCACACAGACCGCAACCATCACATATGTCCTGTTTGACGACGGCGACCCCTCCACTCATCTGAATCGCCACATACCCCCCGTCTGCACAGGCAATGACACACTTCTTACAGCCTGTGCATCTCTCTTCTGAAACCTTTGCTACCAAAGGCGGTAGTTTCGGGAGTGCAGTCCACGATGTTATCTTTGGGAGAGCCTTTCCGACCATAGACTGGATGCTATCGTAGCCCTTCCTTTCCATGAACTGGCCAATCCCTTCTAGCATCTCCTTGATGATCCCGTAGCCCATCCACATCGCCGCGGTGCAGATCTGTAATGTGCTGGCTCCAACCATGAGGTACTCCACTGCGCTGTGCCAGTCCTCTATTCCCCCGATTCCCGAGATTGGTGTTCCAGGAAACGCTCGTGCAATCTGGGACACAAATCTCAACCCAATGGGCCGTACAGATGGACCGCAGAATCCTCCATAGGTGCTCATCGGTTCTGAAGGAGCATCCCCATAGGCAAACGGATGCGGTGTGGCAGTTTCTACGTCGATGCCAATGAGGGACTCCACCGTGTTTATTGCTGAGAGCCCATCGGCGCCACCTTCGATTGCCGCTTCTGCTATGGGAACCATATCAGTCACATTCGGAGTGAGCTTCACGAGAAGCGGGAGGTCTGTCCCCTTCCGTGCTGCTCGAGTGACATCCTTCACAAGGTCGGGATTCTGACCGATGAACGCTCCCATGTGCTTCTCTGGGGATCCATGCGGACATGAGACGTTCAGCTCAATGGCATCTGCTCCTGCAGCCGTCATTGTCGAGGCCAAGGCCTCCCACCCTTCGGGCTCAGGACTACTCATGATACTTGCGACCAAGATGAAGTCCTCAGGTGCCTCTCTCTTTATTGTAGGAATCCAGTCATCGGTCCAGGTCTTTAGCGGCTCTCTGGAGAGCAACTCTATGTTGTTCATGCCAATCAGATTCTTACCTTGCCGAAGGGCACCTAGACGAACCCTCGGGTCAACAGTTGGCTCCTCAGTGACAGTCTTGATGACTGCTCCACCCCAGCCAAGACGTGCTGCACGCAGAATATGTCGGGCGTCCATGGCAGGAGGGGCTGAGGATAGCATGAAGGGGTTCCTGAATCGCAACCCTGCGAATTCGACTTCCAGCTTGTCCAAGGTCACTTCATCTCCTAGGCTCTCAAAGTGTAGTCCTCTCTGCCCTAAAGTCTTTAGGAGGGCAGGTACATGACAGGAACCCCTCTACAACCGAGGTGAAGACAATGAATGACGAACTTGTGCCAAAGGACTTGCGGGCGAAATATAGCGACAAAGAAATCCTCGATATCGAGAAGAAGCATCTCGCTCCAGCAGTGGCGCACTACTATGAGCGGCCCCTGCTCTTCGTTGGTGGGGAAGGGGCAACGCTCGTGGACCACACTGGCAAGGAGTATATCGACCTGTTTGCGGGGATCTGTACGACCATCACAGGATACTCTCATCCCAAGTTTGTAGCGACCCTGAAGTATCAGGCTGAACAGCTCGTGTACACAAGTTCACTCTATGCGACAGTCCCCTACGCTGTCCTTGTGAAGAAGCTCGCAGAGATTGCTCCCAAGGGCCTCACTCTATCATTCATTGTCAATAGTGGCTCAGAGGCCAATGAGGCAGCCCTCTTCATGGCTAGGAAGTTCACGAAGAATCCGTATGTCATTGCCTGCCACCATGCATACCATGGTCGTACGACTCTGACGAGGGAGCTGTCCACTGCGGGATGGCGCACAATCCCCGAGGGGCATCCCCCTGGAGTACGCTTTGTGCCAAATGGCTACTGCTACCGCTGTCAGTTCGGAAAGGAGTATCCCGAGTGTGACATTGAATGTGCTCGATACATGAGGGAAGTCATAAGGACGGAGACCAATCGGGCCATTGCAGCCTTCATCGTAGAGCCGATTCAGGGTGTCGGTGGTATCGTGAAGCACCCTCCAGAATACCTGAAAATCGCACATGAGACCGTCAAGGAGTCTGGCGGCCTGTTCATCTCCGATGAGGTCCAGACCGGCTTTGGACGCACAGGGAGGAAGTGGTGGGGGATTCATCAGAGCGATGTGGAGCCGGACGTCATCACTATGGCCAAGGGATTTGGCGGAGGAATCCCGATAGGTGGTTTCATCACGCGTCCTGAGTATGCGGCCAACTACACAGTCACAGATAGCTTTGCCACCTTTGGCGGTAATCCACTGAGTTGTGCTGCTGCTGTAGCTGTCATTGAGATCATTCAGGAGAGCGGCTACCTCGAGAAGGCATACAAGGCCGGAGAACATCTCAAGAGTCGACTGCGGTCTATGATGGACGACCACAAGATCATCGGAGAGGTTCGAGGTCAGGGAATGATGATTGGAGTCGAGCTCGTTCGAGACCGGACCACGAAGGAGCCTGCAACCAAGGAGATGGCAAAGGTCATGGAGCTATGCAAAGTAGATGGACTGCTTATCGGTAAGGGCGGCTTCGATGGAAACGTTATTCGCATTCAACCGCCGCTTGAGCTGACTACGGACCAGATTGAACGCGCCTGCGATATCCTCGATAAGGCACTGACCGAGGCCGAGAAGATGCTCTGAAGATTCATAGCTCCGTAAGGTCGCCATATGTTTCAGGTCGGCGATCACGATAGAATTGCCAAGTGTTGCGAACCTCAGTAATCATGTCAAGGTCCACGTCCACCACGACGAGCTCATCCTTGTCTCTCGATCCCTTCTTGAGTATCTCTCCTCTTGGATTCGCTACATATGAACTCCCGTAGAAGATGCCAGTCTTCCATGGCTCCTCTCCGACTCTGTTGATGGCGGCTATGAAGTATCCGTTGGCCACTGCATGGGCTGGTTGCTCGAGTGTCCAGAGATGTTCTGAGAGCCCCGCCACGGTCGCGGATGGGTTGAACACAATCTCTGCCCCGTTGAGGCCCAACGCCCGCGCGCCCTCTGGGAAGTGCCGGTCATAGCAGATGTAAACGCCAACCCTTCCATAGGCGGTCTCAAACACAGGGTAGCCAAGGTTTCCGGGCCGGAAGTAGAACTTCTCCCAGAATCCAGGATCCAGGTGAGGGATGTGCATTTTCCTGAACTTGCCCAGTAATGTGCCATCAGCGTCAATGACGGCAGCTGTATTGTAGTAGATTCCCTCGTCTGCCTTCTCATAGATGGGGACTACTATCACCATCTTGTGCTTCTTGGCATGCTTTGCCATGCGTTCAGTGATTGGCCCTGGAATTGGCTCTGTGTACTTGTACCAGCGTCTATCTTGTTCTGCGCAGAAGTAAGGGCCGTAAAACAGCTCTTGGAAGCAGAGCATCTGCACACCCTCCTTTGCGGCCTCTGCAATGAATCTCTCATGCTTCTGTATCATTCTCTCTATGTTCTTCTCAATCGCCTCGTCGTCTTTGACGTCGCCTTCCCAGGAGGCCTGGACAAGTCCAACACGTACCTTCCTCAAGTTACTCACCTTACGAGCAGTGGAACTACCCACTCTGTCCCCGTCATATACACTTTTTGCCAACCCATTTATGGATGGATGTGTACCTGCTTTGGGAGGTCAGCTAATGGCCGAGTATGATCTGATTATCAAGAGCGGAAGAGTGGTGACAGAGTCGGACTCATTTGAGGCTGACATTGGCGTGAAAGAAGGGAAGATTGCCACAATCTCCAAGAACTTGGAGGATGGGTTAGGCGATACGACTGTCGATGCAAGCGGTCAGTATGTGCTTCCCGGCGGCATAGATGTTCATGTACATCTTCAACTCCCTTTCTCAGGCACCATATCCGCTGACGACTTCGAGAATGGCACGAAGGCGGCAGCATGTGGTGGCGTTACCACAGTAATCGACTTCGCAATCCAGACAAAGGGCAAGCCCATAATGGATGCGGTGAAGGCCCGACGCGCAGAAGCGGATCCCAAGGTCTGCATTGACTATGGTCTCCATGCCGCCATAACTGATTGGAATCCCGAAACCCAGGCTGAAATCAAGAAGGTCATCGACTATGGCATTCCCACCTTCAAGATGTTCATGATCTACAAGAACGAGGGATGGATGGCAGATGATGGCATGCTCTACAGTGCCCTGGAGGAGACGGCGAAGTGGGGTGGGCATATTGGGGTCCACGCAGAGAGTGTCTTCGTCCTGGACATGCTTGTTGAGCGGTACGCAGCTGAAAAGGAGAAGTGGGGTGCCTATGGACATACGCTCTCTCGTCCATGCGTTACCGAAGAAGAGGCAGTTGTCCGGGCAATCAAGTGGGCTGAGGTCACTGGCGGTCAGCTCTACATTGTGCACATGTCTACGGGTGAGGCCGCTGATGCGGTGCATGCGGCAAAGCAACGAGGAGTCCGAGTCTACGCTGAAACCTGTCCTCAGTATCTGCTACTGAACGATGACGTATTCAAGCAGAAGGATGGCCATCTCTATGCTACCTGCCCACAAGTGAAGAAGCCTCATGACAATGAACGACTCTGGAAGGGTCTGGCAACCGGTGACGTTCAGATTGTGGCGACCGATACTTGCACGTTCACAACTGAACAGAAGGCTGCATGGAATGGAGACTTCCGCAAGATCCCCTTCGGAATGCCTGGTGTCGAAACCATGGTGCCGTTGATGTACACTGAGGGTGTTGGAAAGCGGGGCTGGTCAGTGAACCACCTTGTTTCTCTGGTTAGCTCTAATCCTGCCAAGCTCTTCGGGCTGTACCCGGAGAAGGGGACTGTGGCTGTTGGAGCAGATGCAGACCTAGTAGTCTTCAATCCTGAGAAGAAGGTCACACTGAAGGCCGAGAATCTGCAGACCAACTGCGACTGGAGCCCCTATCAAGGCTGGAAGCTTACTGGGTATCCAAGCGTGACAATCTCACGTGGAGAGATTGTGGCCAAGGATGGCAGGTTTGTCGGGCAGGTTGGTCATGGCCGATTCTTCAAGAGGAAGGCCCATGGCCATCTTTAGCGTCGGAGTCTGTCACTTCAAGATTGAGATGTTGCACGGAACAGAGGGAGTCCGCCTAGGGACTATGCCTTCTGTTCTCGTTGATTCCGCACTACGAGGATTATCTGGTAGTGCCTGCCAGCCACTCAAAGATGCTGGTCTTCGAGGCCTTATTCTGGGCCTTTCTTTCTCTATTATCTTTCATTTATTTCACCTTTCAGCAATACCCGAGGAGTTGACATATAGGGATATGGAAACCTGCACAGGCCGAAAAGTGCCTTTGGAACGCCCAGGATGCCCCTTCTGAGGGTGCACTCTCTATGTGAAGAGAAAACGGGCACGAGAAATGGAGCCCCGGGCGGGATTCGAACCCGCGGCATTCTGCTTACGAGGCAGACGCTCTAACCCCTGAGCCACCGAGGCTACAATCTCGGCATCCTCTCTCAGTCGCTATAAAAGGTTATGTTGCTGCCCCGGGAGTTTCGATGATTTAATACGCGGATTGGGGCTTCGCCTTCTGGGTGACGGCTCACAATGAAGGTCAGTGAGATTGGTGAATCAGGTCTTCTAAGTCTCATCAGGGACTACACGAGAATGGCCAAGAATGCCCGTCTTGGATTCGACGAGGACGCCTCTGACATTCCCGTTTCAGACGCTCACAGTATTCTAATCAATGTAGACACGTTTGTGGCAGATACAGACCTGCTGCCTGGTATGACCTGGGCCCAAGCCGGCCGGAAGACTGCGGTCATGGCAGTAAGCGATCTTCTTGCCAAGGGTGGTCGGCCCAGCGCAACAATGCTCTCGCTCTGTGCCCCTGATGAATTGTCTAGTGAAAACGCAGTAGAGATTGTGAGGGGGTTCTCCCAGTTCTGCACAAAGTCGCAAGTGCCCTTCATTGGCGGAGACCTTGGTATGTCGTCAGATGTCGTCCTAACGGGTGTTGCCCTTGCGACTGTCAACCCTGCACACATCATCAAGCGAGGTGGCGCACAAGATGGAGATGTCATAGCAGTCTCCAAGCGCTTTGGATTGACCTCAGTAGCCTATCAGGTTCTTCTCAATGGCCTAGAGGCTGAGGAAGCGCTGAAGAAGAGAGCCATTGCGGAGGCATACCGCCCGGAGCTTAATTTCGGGCTCATCCCCGCTCTTGCAGAGGCTGGAGTCTTGTCGTCCTGTATGGATTCCAGCGACGGGCTGGGCAAGACTTTGAACACAATGGCTGCCCATAGCGGCGCCGCTTTCGTGGTTGACAGACTCCCCGCCGCGGCAGGAGTTGAAGTCTTTGCCAGGATGCACTTCATGGATGAGATGAAGCTTGTAATGCAGGGGGGAGAGGAGTTCATACCGGTGATGACCGTGCCACAAGGGAAGTGGCGAATGGCAGAGGAACTAGCAGAGCACACGGGAGGGACGCTAGTCGAGATAGGACATGTTGAGTCCGGGACCGGGGTGAAGTACGAAGGCCCAGAGGGGTATGTAACAGTACCTCGTGATGGATACGACAGCTTCAGGGAGTGGGGTTAGTCTGCAAAGAGTCACCATCGTAGATGGATATGTCGATGAACCTACAGTCCTCGGAGTGCCTCCGTATCTGAGTCAGTACCCAAGATACTTGGCAGGTGCAATCTGGACTCATTCGCCCAGAACTGATGTTCAATATGAGACGATTGACTCTGTACGGAGCAGCTTCTCCGCAGCCATTGAGCGCTGGTCGAGGAGTGATCTACTGATCCTCATTGCAGGAATGATTGTCCCTGGGAAGTATCTCGGTGGGACTCCCATCTCAGTTAGGGAGGCGAGAGAGCTATTCTCGGCGACTCTCATCTCTGATGTGCCCAAGATGCTTGTGGGTCCGTGGGCTCGCTTCGGCTGCGGACTTGAGGGAGGGAAGCTCGCGCTGAGTCCCGAGCGCCTAAGCCCTCCATTCGAATACATAGTCACAGGTGATCCTGAGGTTGTAGTGGGGAATCTTGCAGGCTCCAGTTGGGGTCTCTCTGACCTGTATCTTGGAGCTGTGAGAGAGTCATTGGAGTCGTCTGAGGAGTATGCGGTACGAGGAGCTAGGCTTGTGGCGGCACACCCCAACATGGCTAGGAAACACCTCATCTGCGAGATTGAGACCTATCGGGGGTGTCCAAGATTCCTTACTGGTGGGTGCTCCTTCTGCGTTGAGCCGTCCTATGGAGAACCACTTCAGCGTAGGCCCGAGGATGTCTGTGCAGAGATTGCGGCCCTATACGCCTCTGGAGTCAGGGCATTCAGGATTGGCAGCCAAGCTGACCTCTTCACCTACGGTTCTACCGAGATGGGTGAGGAGGAATTCCCCACCCCCAATCCAGAGTTCCTCGAGGGCTTCTTTTCGGGCATTCGGAAGTCCGCCCCCGGCCTTGATGTCTTGCACATAGACAACGTCAACCCGGGGACTGTTGCCCGCCATCCAGAGGAGTCTAGAGAAGCAGCACGTGTCATTGTCAAGTACCACACTCCTGGAGATGTCGCCGCCTTTGGCGTCGAGTCCCTTGACCCAGAGGTGATTCGGAGAAACAACCTCAAGGCCGACGAAGAGGAAGTGCTTGAGGCAATCAGAGTCCTGAACGAAGTGGGGTCTCAGAGAGAACCTGGAGGCCTTCCTCACCTACTTCCGGGAATCAACCTGTTGTACGGATTACCTGGTGAGAGCAAGAGAACACTCTCGTACAATCTCGAGTTCTTGAGAGATCTTGTCAAGTCGGAACTAATGGTGAGGCGCATCAACATTCGTCAGGTGATTGGACTTGCAGGTACGAGGATGGACACGAAGACACGTTCCGCAATCAAGAGAAACGAGTTCTTCACACATCGAGAGACCGTCCGGAAAGAGATAGACCTCGAAATGATCAGACGCGTTGCTCCCAGGGGCACTGTTCTTAGCAGGGTATTCGTGGAGAAGGAAGAGGGAAACAACCTTCTCATGAGGCAACTGGGGACCTATCCATTACTCTGTCAGATGCCTGCAGGCACTTCAAACATGGAGGTTGCCAATGTCCTCGTTGTAGACCACGGCCCACGGTCCGTCACAGTCCTTCCGTATCCCCTCTCTCCCCGGAAGATGACGTTGGGTCAATGGAAAGCAATACCTGGGATTGGATCAAAGAGAGCAGCTCGAGTGAAAGCCGCTCCCGAGTTATCCTCCCGTGTCGAGATTGAGAGTCTTCTTGAAACAAATCTCCCAGATTGGCTCGCACAGGCAATGGTCTTCGAGAAATGAGTGGCGGGCCCGGTGAGATTCGAACTCACGATTTCCAACTGTCTTCAGCCACGAATCGTGTCTCTAGAAGGCTGGCGCCCTATGAACCGCGATGTGCACTGACTGTACACATCCCCGGGCTAGGCAACGGGCCCCTGTATCTAGAGCGTCGCGGCGCTTCTGAATTAAAGCTTTCCGAGTGACATCATCTATGTCACAAAGGCAGGAGGAAAGAGCACGAAGTATTCTACCACTACGGATAGTAGGATGCCACCGAAGACCAAGCCTCTGCCTCGCTTGATATTCGCCTCCGTGAACCACAATATGGCTCCTATCATTACCACGATGACTCCAGAAACCTGCCCCACGAAGATCAGGAAGTCCCAGATTTCAGCAAAATAGGTGAGTATGAGTTCCATGAAGTTCGTGAGTGGACTCTGCATTGCACAATACCTACACCTATCCTAGAACCACTCAATTTAAGGTCCTGAGACGAACGACAATTCCGCAAAGTACTTTGCGCTGCAAAGAAGTCTTATATACAGAAACTGCGTATCACATACCGTGCATAACAATGAACGAAGGTAGTCTGAGAGAAATCGAGCAGCAGTCATATCGCGAAACAATGCAGGATGGATTCACAGAGATCTTCATGGGTCTGATCTTCCTTGTGCTCCCTGTACTGCTAGTCGAACCCGGATTCGTCGCGATCTTCGTTGTCTTCTACATTATCTTCATGCCTCAGTGTGTTGAAGCAGTCAAGAAGAAGTATGTCTACCCACGAGTAGGGTATGTGAAACCGAAAGAGGACCAGCCCCCGAAGCTGAGCCTGGGCGTAGCAGTAGTTGTACTACTGATCTTCATTTCAGTGATCACAGTCTTCTACATGTTGTCCATTGGCACCATTGACAGGTTCTTCATCTACAAGTGGCTCCCGACGGTCTTCGGATTCATAATGTGGGGGCCATCGCTGTATCTTAAGGACAAGACAGGCCAGATTAGGTATTACCTCCTTGGAGCGTCGACTTCTCTAACGGGAGTGGCTGTTTCACTTTCTCCGTCGATACCCGCAGAGATGTCCATGGCAGTATTCATGGTTGGATGGGGACTGGTTTTTCTAGTCCTCGGCACAGTCAGGTTCACTCTGTTCATCCGGAAGTATCCCGTGATTGATACACCGGAGGATGATGCTGGTGAGCAATGAAGACCGCGAGAAAGCAATTGACCTTGACAAGCTCATCCACGAGCCTGCACGTCTTCAGCTAATGGCACAGCTCTACGTTGTCGAGGAGGCTGACTTCGTCTTCCTCATGAGGCGCACGGGCCTGACATGGGGAAACCTGTCTTCTCACATGAGCAAGCTTGAGGAAGCGGGGTACATCGAGGTAAACAAGGAATTCCAGGGAAAGAAGCCTCGAACGGTCCTGAGGATGACTGAAGCTGGCCGAGAGGCCTTTGACACGTACCGATCGGCGCTAGATGATGTGCTTAAGGAAACTCGTTAGGCAAAGGGATTCGGAGTAGGGGAGCACATCGCTCCTCTACTCATACAGTACTTCGAGACTGGTGACCAGTTTCACACACGAACCGATGAGGCAATTGCCAATCGGGCAGTTGCTGTGGGCCACTTCGAAGAGCTTCTCAAGTCGCTCCTTCTTGACACCCTTGGAAACGGTGACCGTGGTGAATATCTCAATGCTATCGAAGCGGCTCATGCCAGTTTCTTCATCGGTCTCATAGTTGCCCTTGACATCTGAGGCGATGTCAATCTTCTCGATGCGCGCTCTCTCCATAGCTATTTCGAAGACAAGATTGACACACGCACCGATTGATGCGAGGAACAGGTGATGAGGGCTTGTTGAGCCTGGATGGTCCTCCAACATGTTAGGAGGGCATACCGTTGTACACTGGTGCCCGCCGAGTGTTATGGCCTGAACCTTCTTGGCGCCAGTGTCATGCAGCTTGGCTGTGAATACCGAGTTACCCATTCTGTTACCTTCTGAGGTTGCCACGCATTCGGTGCAACCCTCGGCCTCCTTTTTGAATCATCATTCAAATATAGGATATGGAAGCGGCCAACCCTCTGTTCTACTTGCGAATGCCTCTGAGCCCCTCACAGAATGCCAGCACGTTCTTCCCGAGGTCCTCGTAGTTGTAGCCGCCCTCAAGAAGGCCGTATCTCCTCCCTTGGCATCTCTCCATGGCGAAATCATGCATGAGCAGACCCAACTGCCGGTATGCATCAGTGGATAGATTCTCACCCCAGTCATGCACGTACTGGTCAAAGCCTGCTGACGCCACAATGATGTCTACGTCAGGAGACTGGTCCAACGCCCGCTTCGCATCTTGCAGAAACGCGCCATCTCCTCTCCCAGATGGGTTGTGGATGATCCATCTCCTGTCGTCAAGTATGTTGATGTTTCCATCCCCTTCATGAAGGTCGAAATCGAGAATGAACGCTGAGGATATCATTCCCTTGGCTTGAAGGTTGAGCAAAGAAACGGCGATGTTGTTGAAGTAACAGTAGCCCCAGTGGCTGTCCCTCGATGCATGATGCCCTGGTGGTCTGATCAGGGCGAAAACGGGTTCTCCCTTCATTGCCAGTTCACCCGCCATGATGGCACCACCTGCAGCCAGGCCGGCCATCTCAAAGAGGAGCTTCCCGGGAGACTTCTCGGATTCGTGTCTTGTTGACTCGTAGAGGTCTTCTGTGTGAGCAAGAAGGACTTCATCCTTTGTAGCGGAACGCGGCTCAATCAGTTCATACTCTGGGTTGCTGCTGAGTATCTCAACCGCTGACTCTAATCTTCCTTCGGCCCCCGCGGGAGTCCGATCATACTTCTTCAGCATGAGGGGATGGTAGATGACTTTCACACATGAGGAGTGTGGACACAAGGTTATCTGTGTGTGGGTTAGCAAACGAAAAAGAAGTCTGTGGGCAGGTCAGATTGCCTGACCCACCCTATGCTTGGTTCGAGTCTGAGGGACTAGCCGAAGAGGCTGCCGAGTCCAGCAGTGAACTCTTCTTCCTTCTCCTCTTCCTCTTCTACCTTCTTCTCCTCTGCGCCGGCGGCTGCTTCACCACCAGCTGCTGCAGGAGCTGCGGCCACAGGCATGGCTGCTGCGCTCTTCAGCGCCTCATCGATGTTAACATCCTTGAGTGCTGCAAGCAGGGCCTTTATCCTCGCCTTGTCGGGGGACGCACCTGCTGCGGTCATAACATCTTCCATTGCCTTGGCTGTCAGACTCTTGCCCGCTTTGTGGAGCAGAAGTGCTGCGTATACGTACTCCATTTTGGTTACCTCTTGTTTTCTATCCGAACAGGCTTCCCATGCCTGCTACACTTTCGTCCTCTTCTTCCTCTTCCTCGGCCTCCTCCTTTGCAGCGGTGACCTCCTCTTTCTGAGGGGCTACTGCTGCAGCAGTGGCTGCCTTTGCGTGGCTGAGTAGTTCAGAGGGTATTGCATCGGGGTCCTTCTCAGCAGCTGCTGACGCCAACGCAAACGCCTCGGAGTTCGCCTTTGCTAGGAACTCGTTGAGCATCTCTGGTACGAAGAAGCCTATCTTCAGAGTCAGGCTCTTCGCCTCCATGTTTGCTTTGGCGATGATCAGTGGTGCTGTTTCCACTGTGGGAATCCCGGTGTTGATTGACAGGTTCATTGCGTACTGGTGGCCTGCGATGAACTCCTTGAAGAGAGCCTCAAGGTCCACCTCGAAGGTTTTGGGTGTAAGGACATCTCCGTCTGTATAGGCAGCAATGAGCTTGAGTTGTAGCTCCATCGGTTCAATACCGAGTCGCGTTAACATCTGCGCCATTGCATTAGAAATGACCTGTCCCGCTTGGACTGCGACAGTATCCTCCGTTATGTGAATCACTCCTCCCTTTACTCGGGAGGGGATCTTCAGTCCTGCTAGTTCGCTGATGAAAGGTCCTGGTGCTACCCCGGTGTTCATCTCGGGAACGATGATGTCCTTGGGGGCAGTCTGGCCTCCCTTTGCCGGAGCAGCAGCCCTATTTTCGCTTAGGAACTTGCTCAATGCGAAGGGATCCTGATTGCTGAATATGAAGGCAACTGGCCCAGACACGAAGTCCTTCAGTTGGTCAATCCCCTTCTTCTTAGATTCCTCAAGGGCCCTTATCATCAAGGTGTTTCGAGCCATCCGAATATTCGCGGAACCTCTGAGGCTATCGCGAATTCCCTGAAGCTGTTTTGCGCCAACGCCTTCTACATTAACGAGACCAATCATCTCGCTATCGTCGATGGCCTTGGCCAGCTTTGTGACAGCATCGATTTTCCATTGCGGAATCGTCTTCTCGTATACTGACATCTCATCACATCCTAGTAGGTCACGGGAACCATCGGCCCCATCGTCGTCTTCACAAGGACGTCGCTTATTCTCGCAGAGAATCCCTTGCTGTGTACCATACTCAGTACAGCGGCGATGTTGTCGGCTATTTCCCTGTCACTCATCTTCTCATGACCCACCTTCACGTGGAAAGTGGGCGTGTTTCTCATTCTGACACGAACAGTGCGATGATACTGGTTGATAATCGCATCCAGATCGGCCTGAGGTGGAAACGGTTTGGGCATCTTGCCTCGAGACCCCAGAGCCTGCCCTAGATACCTACCGATCAGGGGCATTGCGTCAACTGCAGCGATGAAGAAGTCAAAGCTCTTGGCCAGAGACTTCCTCTCCTTCTTCTCCTCGCCCAGCCGTGGAATGTCATCCTTCCCTACGACCTGCTCTGCTCCCGCAGATGTGGCCTTCTCGGCGAACTCACCATCTCCAAAGGCACAGACTTTTGGAGGTGGATAGAGGGCATTAGGAAGAACGAGTTCCTGGTTCAGTCTGTTCTCAGGTTTTGAAACGTCCATCTCCTTCTTACGGAAGTTGACAGCAACATCGAAGCTCTGCTCGAATTTGATGCCTCTCTCCTTTCCCTTGGATCTTGCCTCAGTAACGGCAGCCTCTATTGAACGAATATTGAAAGACATGCTCTATCACTCCCTAAACGGTTCGCTCAGTTGCTCGTCATAGGACCCAGCGCGCACTTCTGCCTGGAACTCCTTTGCGCTTTTCCCATCGATGGTGACCCCCATCGAAACACATGTTCCTGCAATTGTCATGACTGCGGTCTTCATTGTCTGCGCAGTGATGTCACTTGCCTTGCCCTTCGCAACGTTCTTCAACTGGTCCAGCGTGAGGTTCCCTACAATCGCGGAGTTCGGCTCTCCGGAGCCCTTTGCAGCACCAACTTCCTTGAGAATGAGTGCGCTAGTCGGCGGAGTGCCCACCTCAACCTCGAAAGACTTGTCACTTGGATTGACTATGATCTTCACTGGCACCTTCAGCCCGGTAAAGGGTTGTGTCACTTCGTTGATCTTGGTGACAACCTGGAAGACGTTGACTCCTGTTGGTCCCAAGGCCGGCCCAATGGGGGGACCCCCACTGGCCTTTCCACCTTCGACCATGGCTTCTACAATAACTGGTTTCTCGCTCAAGTTCTTCACGACTCCTGATGCAGTGCACGCGGTACGTACGCAACGTTGCCGGCGGGGTCGACCAAGAGGACAGAATTCTGTCTATGTCCAGTGTGGTCTACTGCATTCTTTGTCACTTTCTTCACCCCAGACATGAGGTCTGTGCTCTCACGTCAGATTAAGGAGCAGTGGCCTCGACCGATGATTGAGTTTTAAGCGTTTTGGACTGGCTGTCTAGTCTTCAGGTGCGTGGGACCAGAATGAGTCCTCCTCGTCGAACTCATCCTCATCAATGAGGGCCTCTTCTTCCTCATCGGCCTCAGCAGCTTCGGCAGGCCTCTCCGCTCTCTCAACGATCTTGGCGAAATCCGCATGGACTCTGACAGGTATGCTCACAGGACTATCAAGAAGCTCAAGGATAAGCTCCTCCTTCCCTGCTTCAACTCTCTGTACCTTCGCACGTTCTCCTTTGAACGCGCCTGAGATAATCTCGACGATGTCTCCTTCTGAGATTCCCTCTGCTGCGGGAGGTGGTGCAAGGAACTTGTCAATCTCCTCGATACTTACCTTTCCCCCGACGCGTCCACGGACGTGTGGGACACCTGAGATGGCAATCTCGACGTCTCGGAACTCAGTGGTCTCAATGAAGACGTATCCTCTCAGAGTTTCGGGAACCAGGATTGCCTTAACTCTCCCCAGAAGTTGATTGCTGGAGACAAGCTGGGGTTCGCCTTCCTTCTTGCCCTTCTTCTTGCATTTCTTCATGTGGTCCAACGTGGCCTTCTCCGATGAGAAGTCCTCCTTGCAGAAAGGGCACTCCCAGACATCACTCTCTCCAATGACCGCTGTGGTGATCAGATCCGTGACGCCCTTCTCTTGGCCTATCGTTGTGCGGACCGCATAGATGCTTGTGTTGGTCTCCATCTCTCTTGCACTTCCGAGTAATCATGATTTGACATAATTCCATACAGTGGGACATGTAAACGAGCCGCTCTGGATGATTGGGGGTTGAGTCTTGGTCTCTGGGAGCCTAGCCGGTTCCCCAGTTGCCGGTCACCAGAGTCATAATGACTTGCACTATGAAACTGAGTCCTCCGACAAGCACCATCGCCAGCAAGCTAATCTTTGTACTCGTCCAAAGCTCCTTTCTGGAGGGCTTCGTAGCCAGTCTGAGAATGCGCCTGCTCTCATTGATGAACTCAGTGACACCCATTTTCCGGATCACGTCCCTCTATGGCGGACCCTTGGCCGCCACAGGAATCGGTTGGTTTCTGTGGCAGTTCTCTTTTAACGTTTGCTGAGTATCCAATTTACTCTACGTCAGTCTGGGAACACCTAGGTCCGATTTGATGTCGTCAACCAAGGGTGTGAATGGCTCAGCCTTGTCAAATACATAGGGTGAGCTCACTCCTGAGGCAATGATAGTGACCCGTATCTTCTCTTCAAGGGCCGGGTCGATCAGCGCACCGTAGATGACCTCTGCTTCTGGATTCACCTGCTCTGTGACAAGCTCAACAACACGCTTCGCTTCGAGGAGTTGCAGGTCGGCACTACCACTCACATTCACCAGTACGTTTCTGGCGTTCTCGATGGACACATCAATTAGTGGGTTTCGAAGGGCGTTCACCACTGCCTCTTCCGCCCTGTTCTCGCCCTCTCCCTCTCCGAGAGCTATGATTGAGACTCCTCCGTTTCGCATCGTGGTTCTTACATCTGCGAAGTCCAGGTTCACCAGGCCCGGTTTTGATATGAGTTCAGCGATGCCCTTCACGGCCCTCACAAGAACCTCATCTGCCACCATGAACGCTTCTGGAAGTGAGAGGTCCGGGGCAATCTCAAGAAGCTTCTCATTCGGAATCGCGATGAGGGTGTCGACATACTCCATCAGGGCGTTCAATCCTCTGGTCGCATTCCTCTTCCTAGTCGCGCCTTCGACCTCGAAGGGAAGACATACAATCGCTACGGTCAGAGCACCATTCTCTTTGGCCGCCTTGGCAACATGCGCAGCAGCACCTGTTCCTGTCCCGCCGCCCATACCCGCCGTAATGAATACCAGATCTCCTCTGACCACGTCCTTGATGATGTCGTAGGTCTCGATTGCTGCAGCCTCACCAATATCGGGGTTATTTCCTGCACCAAGGCCTCCACAGGTCTCCTTTCCAAGGAGCAGCTTGTGATGTGAGTTACAGAAGTAGAGATCCTGTGCATCAGTGTTAGCTGCAAGGGTCTCTGCACCTTCGATTCCCACCTCCATCAGGCGGGTGATAGCGTTGTTCCCGGCACCACCGACACCAACAACGAGAATCCGCGCACTTACCGAGTCCAGCAGACTCTCCAGTTCTTCATCGGTAGTCACGTTCTTTGGGGGTTTCTTAGTTCTCTTGGGGATTTCCTTCCTGGCTTTTGTGGAGCCAAGAACTTCTTCAAGTAACGGGTGCATAGCAACAACTCACATCGGCTTGGATGCTATTACCCCAGTATTGTACTAAGAAAAACTGCTATACTACACTGGTATTACTCACTTGCTGCGTCTGGCCTTCTTGGGCCTCGGCCCCTTCTTGAATGTCCGCACGATGCTATCGACCTGAATTCCATGCGATCTAAGCAGGTCGTTAGTTTCGTCAAGGTCCGGCTGTCCGTTCTGTGCACCGGGCTTGGTGATGGTTATCGCTGCCACTGCGTTGGCGAAGTGTAGTGCCTTGCTGATGTCTTCAGCCCGTGTCCAAGCAGTGACGAATCCTGCTGCGAAAGCGTCACCGGCTCCCATAGTGTCGGCGACCTTGACCTCGAAGATCTTGGAGGAGACGAACTCGAAGCCATCCGTGGCAATTGCTCCCTTCTTTCCCATCTTTACTATGAGTACGCCGGGAAATGTCTTGGCGAGGTTCTTGAGCTCGGTCTCCCTCGGCTCTATCCCAAAGTACTCCTTCAGTTCTTCTTGGTTCAGGAACAGCAGGTCAGTGCCCCTTAGGATTCGGCTGAAGTCAAGCCCTTCCGCAGCGCGGCCGGGATCGAGTGACAGCACCATGCCGTAGGTAGAGGTCATCTCCATGGCTCTGTCTATCATCATGGGAAACGCGCCGGCGATGTGCATGACATGAGCCTCAGCAATAGAGTCGTCTTCGAAGACCCTCCTATCTAGGAACCTGTTGGCCCCCGGCTCCGCCATTACCATCTGCTTGCCAGTTGAGTCCCTGGCCATAACGAAGATTCCAGTAGGC
Organism: Candidatus Thorarchaeota archaeon; assembly: GCA_016839445.1. Classification (GTDB taxonomy): domain Archaea; phylum Asgardarchaeota; class Thorarchaeia; order Thorarchaeales; family Thorarchaeaceae; genus SMTZ1-45. The sequence continues at coordinate 7,745 of JAEOUG010000092.1, read as the reverse complement.
TGGTTATCAAGCACCATGACACAGCTGGTATCTATACCGAGCTTTGCTATCTCCTTGACAGCCAGTGAACCGTAGGCATCGTTACCAACGCAGCTCACAAGGCTTACCTTCAGTCCAAGCCGAGAGCACTGGCTGGCGAAGTTGGACGCAGATCCTCCGAAGTTAATCTGCCCCTTGTCACAGATGACGTGCCCTCCAACTTCGGGGAGATTCTCCATTCTGAGGTCAACATCAATGTTGATTCTGCCAACTGATACGACTTCGCCGACCACTATTCGCGCCTCTAGACTAACAATGCCATGATGCCCTTCTGTGCATGAAGCCGGTTCTCCGCTTGATCGAAGACAACGGAGTGAGGTCCGTCCATCACTTCAGAAGTGAGCTCTTCATCTCTGTGTGCAGGCAGGCAGTGCATCACGATTACGTCCTTCTTGGCCTTCTCGACCAAGGTCCTATTAATCTGGAAGGGCATGAGGGCCTCTTCCTTGCTCTTCTCTCTCTCCTGACCCATGCTGAAGAAGGTGTCTGTGTAGATAACATCTGCGTTCTTCACTGCCTCATATGGCTCTGTGACTACCTCTAGTGTCGTGCCATACTTCTTGCTTAGGTCTGTGGACTTCTTGAGTATGTCATCGGCCGGAGTATACCCCTCTGGTGAACCGATTGTGACATCCATACCCATGATCGTGCAACCCTGCATGATGGAATTGCTGACATTATTGGAGTCTCCAACGTAGGTTATCTTCAGTCCTTCTAGCTTGCCCTTGTGCTCTTCTATGGTCAGCATGTCTGCCATGATCTGACAAGGATGCAGCAGGTCAGAGAGACCGTTGATGACGGGAACCGTTGCGTGCTCTGCTAGCTCAGTGACTTCTGAGTGTGCGAACACCCGGGCCATTATCACATCGCAATACCTGCTCAGAACCTTCGCTGTGTCTCCTATTGTCTCGCCTCTGCCAAGCTGGGTTCCGCTGGGCTGCAGATATAGAGCATGTCCGCCAAGCTGCGTCATTCCTACTTCAAAAGACACACGAGTCCGCGTTGATGACTTCATGAAGATCATCGCCAGAGACTTTCCCTTAAGGAGCTCATGAGGTTCGCCTCGCTTCTGCATCTCCTTCAGTTCAATGGCTTTGTCCAAGAAGTGTCTAAGCTCGTCCCTCTTGTACTGTGAGAGGTCAATGAAGTGTCTACCCTTCAAATCCAACAATTGCACCTCATGGTGTGTTGAGGGCTATCTCTGGAGCCTCGTATAAAAAGCTCTCCACTGGTCTAGTCTGCTCCTACAAGCCTCTTTGCAAACCACTCAGGGTCGAACTTCTTGAGGTCATCGTATCCCTGACCCACGCCCACGAAGACCACAGGTCTGCCCGTGACAAAGGCGATGGATAGAGCAGCACCTCCCGAGGGATCCGCATCAACCTTGGTCAAGATGGCTCCGTCAATGCCAATTGCGCTATGAAACTCCTTGGCCTGCGACAATGCATCATTTCCTGCAAGTGCATCTCCAACGAATAGCTTCAGGTCCGGTTCGGCTACTCTTGCGATCTTCTTCATTTCTTCAAGGAGATTCTTGTTGCTCTGCATTCTCCCGGCAGTATCAATCAGAACAACGTCTATGTGCTTGGCCTTGGCGTGAGCAATAGTATCGTAGGCCACTGCCGCTGCGTCCGAGCCGTAGCTCTGCTTGATTACTTTGACACCGACCCTGTCAGCGTGCTGCTGCAGCTGCTCAATGCTTCCTGCTCGAAAAGTATCTCCTGCGGCTATGACAACGGAGAAGCCCTTCTTCTTGAAGATGTGGGCCATCTTCGCCAAGGTCGTCGTCTTTCCCGTTCCGTTCACGCCCACGAACATTATGATCGTGGTTTCACCCTTCTGTTTTCTTGCGGTCACGAACTCGATTGGCTCCAGAGGGTGTTCGGGCTTGAGGACTTCGAGCACAGAGTCGTGGATTGCCGTCTTGTACAGACGACCGATGTTATCTAGTCGTCCCGCTCGTGAGCCAAGAAGTTTCTGCTTTGTAAGTTCACAGACATGCTCTGCGACCTCAACGGCCACGTCATTCTGAATCAGAACCATCTGCAGATCCCATACTGCATCTGCCATGTTCTTCTCGCTGAGTTCTCTGGTCGTGGCTTTGGTGATTGCTGAGTCGAGGGCGCCTCGGAGCCTGTCAAACACCCAGCTATTCCTCCTCGCTCTTCCCCATTGCTCCCTGGATCTGTGCAGCAATCTGCTCAAACTGGTTACTTAATGCCTGAGCCTGTACGAGGTTCTTCTCATATTCCTGGCGTAGGACGTCATACTGCTTTCCGAAGTTCTCGAGTTGTTCCTCAAGTGCCTTCCTTGCATCTGCCGTGCTCTGCTCGATCTTCACGTTCCTGCCGATTCCTCTGATGACCTTCTTAGGGTTGACGAGCTTCGCCTGAACCTGAATCTTGCCTCCGACCTCCATCAGCATTTCCTCGCCCTCCTTCTTGTTCTCGATTTCCTCGAGAATCATCAGGCCCGATTGGTAGCTCCTGATGAGGGCTTGTATCAGCTCAAGCTGCTGTTGATAGAGACCTATGTTCTGTTCAGTAAGCTGTTGCTGGGCGTAGATTCTCTGTAGAAGCTGCTGCTGTTCATCGGTCATTCAAACTCGCTCTCCACACCTAGGAGATTCCTGAGTTCAAGACTCTGGAGTTCTTCGGGTTTGATTTCCTTGATTTCCTTGATTGTTATGTCTCTTCTGGGGACTCGATGACGGCTACCCAATTCCGAGAGCAGCCTCTCCCTAACGTGAGACTCCTTGTCCGCCAGCAGCTCCTTCGTGAAGACGAAGGTGCGTCCCTTCTTCCTGTAGTTTCCATCAGCACGCCATACTCTCTGACTCATTAGTATCACCTTATCATACGAAGCCTAGAACTTGGCTTATGTGAGCAAGCTCGACTCCAGTTGTGTCTGAACCCGCAATCAGGCCGTCTACGTTTGCTATGACTCCGAGGCTTGTATATGGGCTTCCTCGGTTTACTGTCCCCACTTCGACGTGCACTTTTAACAGCTGTGATAGCAGGTCAATCTCGTCATCCGTAGCAAGCGGATGAACGACAGCGCCATTATTGGTCACAACCGAATTCGCGCCGACAATGGGCAGTCTCGCAATTGTGCCGGGAACCACTTCGACACCAAGAACGTCAGCAATCTTCTGTCTTGCTTTCGCATTGAAGTCTGGATGGCATAGTGCTCCGTGATCGTTTGCGGCGATGATATTCCCGAGGGCTGTCATCTTGTCCTCTATCCAGTCAACAGGCACCTCGGCTGAAGCCTGCAACTCTGCGAGCTCTTCATTCGTAGTAGTGTAGGGAACAAGGATGCCGTTTGAGTTTGCTACGGAAACAAGTCCTACGGCATCCAGGGTTGCCACAGTGCTCTGAACAAGAGGGAGATTGAATGCCCTCTCTATTACGTCCATGGCCTTCTCTGACATGTTCGAGCTTACAAACATGAAACGGTCTGTGGCGATTCCATAGGCTCCAACATTAGAATCGCCCTCGAAGTCCGTTCGGGCGATCAAGCCGGGCTATCCCTCCGCCAAATATACGCGCACAAGGTTCTCAGAGTTCTTGGTGGCCCTTATCCTCAGCCTACGTGGTGGCTTCTGGATGCCGCGTGCCCAAATGAGCTCGTTCACTTCCGGCTGTATCAGAAGCTCTTCAGGCTTCATGTGTCGTTCCACAAACTCTCTTAGAATTCTCACTGACCTATTTGCGCGTTTCAGTCTACTTCCTGCCCAGTATGCCTTACGAAGAGGGACTGTATAGATTCTCTCGTCTATGATTTCCTCCTCTTCCTCCGGCTCTTCAGGAGTGACCTCTTCTTCCTCAGGTGCCTCTACCTTCTCTTCTCTCTCTTCGACTTCCTCGATCTCCTCTATCTCTTCGAGCTCATCTGCCTCTTCGGAGACCTCTGCCTTCTTCTTCTTCGACATCTAGTGACACCTGACTATGGTTTTAGCTTTGTTTGACGCCAGTTTCGCTGCGATGGGGTCCTTCGTATTCTTCCTCCGGTCCTCACGATAACCCAGGTTGGGACTGAGGAATTGCTTTTCATGGCTTTTGCCATTCTGAGTTTCTTTCCTAGCGGCTTGTTTCTTGCCATTGTGTTCACCCATGCAGCTACTATCTGAACGTTATCTTCCGTTCTCGCTCCTGACCCTGCACTTGTTTCAGAAGCGTCTTCAGTTGCTCGTCTGTCATCTTCGACCGGAGCCTTCCAGCGCTTGCCAGCTGAATGAGCTGAAGCTCTATCTGCTCTGCGAATTGAGGCTTGACCAGCTTGATGTTTGTCAGCCGAGCTCGTGCCTCTGGTGTGAGGATTCTTCTCAGGATGGCCTCCTTCTGAGCTTGGGCTTCAAGGGAAGCCTGCTCATCAGCCTGTTCCTGTAGGGCCTGGTCGCGAAGCTGTGCCAGCTTCCTCTGACGTATGGCCTCTAGTTCCTCATCACTCATTGCGGCTGCTTCACCTGACCTAGTATTTCTCTAGCTCGGGGATCGCCTTTGAGAGCTCCTGCTTGAGTGCTGATGACAGTTTGTCCATGTAGGACCGACCGATATCGGTCATCTCACGTCCGTGGTTGCCCCTCTTCTTGACAAAGCCAGCGCTCTCCAGCTGCTGCAAGGCAGTCCGGACTATGGCTCCGCTACCCTTGTGGAACTCGTTTCTCTTTGTACCACGCCGGTTCTTGCCGCCATAGGCGATTCGCAGCCTCTCAGTTCCGATAGGACCATTAAGGTAGACCTTGCGAAGGATGCTAGCACATCTGACGAACCAGAAGTCTGGGTCATCTGGTGCCCTCTCCTTTTGTACTCCGGTCTTGACGAACGGAATCCAGTCTGGAGGAGCGAACTCCTCTCTGGACTTAAGGTCCTGAGCAAGTCGGCGAATCAGGATGTTGGCTGGAATGTCATAGACTGTAGGCATCTGTCAGTCACCAATCGCATTGAGCCGGTCACCTCAAACCCTTTCGGCAGATGACCTCCTCAAAAGGCTGGAGCAACCGTCTAGGGTCTGGATATAAGATTATCGTTGTGTTTGATGATGTGTGCTCAGCGGAGTCTGAAAATCACGGCTGTGTTCCCTCTGAAGCCTGAGAGAGTGGCCTTACTCTCAGCACAGAGCAGCTCGATGAGCTCTTCTTTCGTGCGGTCTCCCAAGGCACTCCTGAGCAAGCGCACCTTGATGTACTTGTGCTTCTTCAGAAGCCTCGTAGCCTCCTTTATGAGACCCTCTGTCACACCTGATTTGCCAATCTGCAGTATTGCCGGGTCCTGCCAGGCAATGGAGATCCTTGTGGGGTCTGCCTTCTGAGTCATCTTCGTTCACCTCGGGAGCCAAGTGAGATTACATTAACCTATGCTTGTAGTCATTGGCGATCCGAATAGAAACGAGTGATGTGACCACACCCAAGACAGGTTATGGCAACATGTCGTGCTCGGTTGCTTCTCAATCTCACTCGAGCGTTTTCGCCGGGGACAAGGACTCCTCCGCACCCTCTGCAGATTTGACGGACCATCTGTCTCGGCAGCTTGACTCGCGCCTTTTGCGCGATTCTCTTCGCACTTCCCACATGCATTCGTGCCAGTTCCGGCCGGCTTATGGCCTCTCTCCTAGCCTCCTTCCAGAGGACCTCTATCCTTTGGCTGGCCAGAGTCTGCAACCGTTGCTTTGCAGACCTCTTCCTTGAGGGGGCTCGTCGCTTCATCACATCCTCACTGGGTGGTCATACTGCTTAAATCGTTCGTGACACGACTTCAGTAAGGTGAGTCCTGTGCTCAATGTCATCCTGCTTGAATGTGCCCTCGAGCTAGTCCCGTCTGAGCTGTCCAGTATAAAGGAGATTCAGCAACACGCCAGTCGAAGGAAGAAGAGCCCCACCGATCTTCTTCTTGACCAGAGCCTACATGGTAGAGCCATGACCAAGCTAGGGGACGGAGAACGCAGAGGACGCCCTGACATCGTCTATCTCTGTCTGATGAACCTGCTCGAGACCCCTCTGTGCAAGCAGGGTCTCCTTAAGGTCTTCCTACATCTTCAGGACGGAAGAATCGTGGATGTTGATTCCTCAGTGCGGCTTCCTCGTAACTACGACCGATTTGTCGGCCTCATGGAACAGCTATTGACACATGGGAGAGTTCCTCCTGAGGGAGATGCACTCCTGGCAATGAAGGGCGGGAGTCTTCCACAGCTCGTAAGCGATCTCAGCAAGAAGAATCATGAATGCACGGTCCTGGCAATCGAGGGTGGGCAGATAGTAGGGATGAGAGATCTGGGCCAGCTCCTAGTTACGCCGGACCAGGCTGTTGTCGGAATCGGCGCGTTCCCTCACGGCGACTTCACTGAGGAAACAAAGGATCTGTTCTCAAGGCACATCGAACTTGATTCTCAGGTGATGATGGCGTGGCACGTTTGCTCCGAGGTCATCTGGGCATACACATGGGAAAGACGCATCGACTAGCCGGATTTCTTCTGATGGCTGAACGTTGTGGCTTGGTAGCACTATCTGCTCCAATATGCTTAAATCAACACTTCGAGAGGACTGCCCCACTGCGGCCATAGTCTAGGGGTTATGATATGAGCCTTCCAAGCTCGTGACCCGGGTTCGAATCCCGGTGGCCGCACCATTCAATTCCTTTCTGTTCTGACTACTTCCGCCTCATCTTGAGGAAGGCGGCTGCGAATATCACGAAAACACCAGCGATTGATGCCACCAGTAGAATCTGCAGCGGAATCCCCGAATCAGTCACGTAGGGCTGCGCGTAGCGATCAACGCTTCCAGCTGCTCCAGGAACGGCGTACTCTCCGGGCGCTCCGACATTGCTCCAGTAGTTGCCCAGCATGATTCCGTCGTCCCACGTGTTGTCTGCACCGTCATCTCTTGCGTTCTGTGTGTTGCCATAGAGGATGTTGTAGTAGACCCGATGAAGTGAGCAGCCATCGGCTATCTCGATGCCTATGTTATTTCCGAAGACCGTGTTGTTGTAGATATCGCAGCTGTCTGCCTCCGAAAGGTGGATGCCCACATCGAAGTTCTCAATCTCGTTGAGCCTTGCCACAACACCGTCTGACTCAATGGCAATGCCATATCGCAGTGATATCTTCGCACCGACCATGGAGTTCGAAGAAACCACGATTCCCGTGTTGTTCTCCATTATTCTGATGCCATGATTGCTGCATCCAATCAGTGTGTTGTTGAAGATGAGCGAGTCCTGGCAGGTATCCGTGACGACAATGGTTCCTCGCGTGATGGAGTTTGAACTCACTTCCGCTTCAGGTGAGTCAACTACTAGTATCCCTGCGTCTGTGAGGGTGCAGTCCGTCACTACGAGTCCGGTTTCGCAGTATCCTGCGTGGCACTCCACTGACTCGAACGTACAACCCTCAATTGTAATGTCACTCATACCCTCAAAGCCCCTCGAGTCGATTCCGAGACTGCCCCATGGACCTGAAGATACGAACTCGCAGTTTGTGACGATAAGATTGATGGAGTTCTGCAGGCGAAGTCCAGCAAGGGAGTTGATATTGAACGTATTGCCGCTGATTGTTCCTATGTTGCAGCCATAGACACTGAGCTGGTCCTGAGTAGCCTCGGTGCTGAACGAATTGCCATTCACTGTGACCCCAACACTGTTGCCAATGGACACGCCGCTTCTCGTGAAGTTGCTCTCAGAAATCGAGATGCCGTCGACCTCATCGAATACGGT
>JAEOUG010000091.1 GCA_016839445.1 Candidatus Thorarchaeota archaeon | reverse complement strand
TGGCCAAGGCGCGTTTGGACCCCTCAATGACTGCTTGCTTCGGGTCATCGAACTCGTTGAGGGCCTTCTCTATCTCCCAGAACGTGCAGCATATTGTCTGAGCGTTCTCATCAGGCTTGTCCAAGAAGTGCCCTGGAGCCTCCATGAGAAATGGGTCCCTAATGCGACCATCAATCTTGAATCGTGCCTCTTCATCAGGGATGGACCACCATGTCTTGAGGTGCTGATCGGAGAGGGGCTCAATGCGGTCTATACGATCCGGACCACTGACATCACTTGAAGGTAGAAATGAGTGCCATCCGGGTATGGTGCGGAGTCCTACGCTCTTGCCGTCTTGAGTGATTGATTCGACGCGTCTAGAGCAGTAGTGGACCAAGTCATAGATGATGTAAGAAGCATCTTCAGCCACATAGACAAATACAGGCTCGTAGTCGCACTCATGCTCAGGGACCGCTTGATAGTCCCAGACATACAGGTACTGCAGACACATTGTCCCAGGGGCGTCAACCTGGCGGAGGACCCGACCGTATACTCCCACGAATTCCGTGACCTCAAGAGCCTCTCGTGTGCTATCAGGAATGATACCCTTCAATGAGCGAGCAAGAGACCTGTCGCCATCAAGAACACCAGAAGTAGGCGGCAGGTACTTCCTCAGCAGCTCCGGCTCATAGCTGGCTTTTAGCCCACGAGCATGCTCTTTGAAGGTCATCCTGCCAAATCGTGGACTGAATCGAATCTCGCTCTGGAACTCCTTGTTGATCAAACTTCTGTCCTCCTCTGGTCCCGGTCACTCGGACAATCTAGACTAGCTTCGGGCTAATGAAGAGACCGCCCGAAGTCGCCAATGAGACGGGGCCGTTACGGCCCCCATCTTCTTGGCACTGCTATGCCGCCTTGAAGGCAAGGTAGGTCTTCCCGGACTTCCCCTTCTCATATGCAAGGACTAGGGGAATGCCAAGCTTGACCTCTTCTGGCTTCAACGGGTCGAAGCCACTGAGTCTTGCACTAATGCGCGAACCTTCCTCAAGCTCAACTATCGCGACGTAGTAAGGAGCCTCATCAGCAAACTCGTCTGGAGCGATATGAATCACGGTGAAGGAAATGAGTTTCCCTTTCCCGCTCACATCAGTCCAATCCATCTTGTTGCTGCCGCAGCCATAACATGTGCCCGCTGGAAGCGCCAAGACCGCGCCGCAGTCAACACACTTGTAGGCTCTGTAATGGCCCTCTTGTATGCTCTTCTCGTACTGCTCAATCGTCGGATGCTCGCTCATGCATCACCCCTCCTCATGATTGTCACAACACACGAGGCTCCTGTGCCTCCGAAGTTGTGGACTATGCACTTGTCATGCTTCGGCACCTGGTTCGGCCCAGCGTCCCCGAGAAGCTCTCTATAGCCAACAACGATCTGCTTGACACCAGTTGCACCAACAGGATGACCTACAGCCTTCAGGCCACCCATGGGATTCACAGGACGGTCGCCATCAAGAGCGGTGACACCTTCCGCCACAGCCTTCGCGGCCTCTCCGGGCTTGAAGAGACCCAAATCCTCCGTGGCAATCAACTCGGCAATGGTGAAGCAATCATGAACTATGGCGAAGTCCATGTCCTTCGCGGTCATACCGGCCATATTGTAGGCGGCTTTGCCTGCACTGACAGATGCAGGGAAGGAAGCCAGCTCTGACCGTTCGCATAGGTTCATTGAGGCAGAGGCTTGTCCGCTTCCGACTATCTTGACAGGAAGGTCTGTGTACTCCTTCGCCTTTTCATTGGAAGTAACGACCAATGCTGCAGCTCCATCTGAGATCGGAGAGCAATCAAAGAGCTTCAGAGGCCAGGCAATGTACCGTGGCGTCAATGCTTTCTCAAGTGTGATCTCCTTCTGGAACTGGGCAAGGGGATTAGTGGAGGCGTTCTTGTGGGCCTTCACAGCAACACGTGCCATGTCTTCCTCGGTGGTTCCATACTTCTGCATGTGCGCAACGGCTGCGATGCCAAACACACCGGGGAAGGTGAGCCCTATACTAGACTCAAACTCATCGTCAGCGGCTGCGGCTAGGGCCTCAGTGGCCTTGTTGGTTGTGACAGAAGTCATCTTCTCGGCACCAGCGACAAGGACAGTATCGTACATTCCTGACTCGATGGCCATTATCGCAGCCCGCAGTGCTGTGGCGCCAGATGCGCAGGCCGCCTCATGCCTCGTAGCGGGTAGACCCCTCAGACCTGCGTAGTCAAGCAGGAGTGGAGCCGTGTGTCCTTGATGTACAAGCATCTCTGGTATGAATGTTCCAATGAATGCCGCCTGAATGTCCTTCTTGGGGATTCCAGCACCAATTGTGGCCTTGTCGACAGCCTCGGAGAACATCTCTCTCAAGGACACGCCTTCAAGTGCCCCGAATTTCGTCTGGGCGGCGCTCACAATATTCGTGTTCTTTAGGGGCAAGGTTCCGCAACACCTCTCTAGGATAGGCGCGAAGAAAAGAAGCTCCTATAAAAACTGTGAGGGATTATGCACTCCTGAAGTCTCAAGAGGCTCGTACGCGATTAGCTAGCCTTTTAGCACTTCGAAGTAATACAATCATGGGTTTGCTCAAATGATCCTCTCAATTGTACTGGGGTATGTTCTGAGTAGAGCTACAAGTCGCAGGTATCTCTCACTAGTCGTTGCGCTATCACTGGGCGCAGTTGTAGGCCTCCTGTCGGCGTTCCTATTGGTCCCCCTGATGTATCCGCTGTTTGTCATCCGAGGTACAGGAGTGATTGTCCCCGAATTCAGAGAGCTCGTTCTGTGTGTCTTCTTGCCAGAGTTCCAGGTCTACTCTGACGTGGTCCCAATGTGGTTCCCGTACTCGGCCATGTTGGGGACGACCATGGTGGCAACAAGCCTGCTGGGCGCGATCTTGGGATGGTGGGTCGGTTGGAAACCTGCAGCACCACATACGCCGTGGCAGGCTCAGGAGTAGCAGCTCATTCACATCCAGACAGCTCGCTCCGAAGACATAATAAGCCGGACCTAATGCCGAAACGCGATTGACGATGGACTTCTCACTGTCGGAAAAGGAACAGAAGCTGCTGGAACGAGCTAGGACGTTCACAGCAGAGCACATAACACCAAAGGCACATGAGCTCGAGGCACGCAACGAGTTCCCCAAAGATGTGGTTCAGAAGGCCTATGAGGCAGGACTCATGAACCTGCACATACCGAAGGAGGCTGGGGGACCTGGTCTCTCGTTGCTCTCTGAGACCCTTGTGTCCGAGGCCACAGGATATGGTTGCGCAGGATTGGCCACATCTATAATGTGCAACAACCTTGCTTTCGCTCCTCTCGTGATTGGAGCAACAACTGAGCAACTCAAGACGTACGTCGAGCCGCTCATCACTGGCAAGGAAGCCAAGTTTGGTGCCTTTTGTCTAACAGAGAGAAAGGCAGGATCAGACGCGGCGGCGGTCGCCACAAGAGCTGTTCGAGATGGCGATGAGTATGTCCTCAACGGCCTGAAGTGCTGGATCACAAACGGCCCTGTTGCATCTCTGTTCACCGTCTTCGCTACAACTCAGCCCGAACTCAAGCACAAGGGCCTGTCTGTCTTCATGGTGCCCAAGAGCAAGAACGTCAAGATTGGCCATGTAGAAAACAAGGTGGGACAGCTCAATTCGGTCCAGAGCGAAGTCATCTTCGAGGACGCGCGTGTTCCGAAGGACTGCCTTGTTGGGAAAGAAGGCGACGGGTTCAAGATCGCAATGATGACTCTGGACAAGACGCGGGCAGGGATTGCCGCAATCGCCACCGGCGTTGCACAGAGGGCAGTTGATGAGGCGGCGAAGTTCGCCAATATTCGACACCAGTTTGGCCAGCCTATTGGTAGATTCCAGGGAATCAGCTTCACTCTGGCCGATATGGGGGCAAAGGCTGCGGCAGCGCGATGGCAGACTCGGTATGCCGCGTGGCTTGCTGACCAGGGAGAACCGAACTCAAAGGACTCTGCGTTCGCCAAGTTCTTCGCCTCTGATGCAGCAATGCAGAATGCTATCGAGTGCGTCCAGATCATGGGTGGCTATGGCTACATCAGTGAGTATCCAGCTGAGAAACTCATGCGTGATGCTAAGCTGCTCCAAATCTACGAGGGGACCAACCAGGTCCAGCGTCTCGTAGCAGGAAGTGCCATCCTGAAAGAGAGCGTGAATCTTGACACTGGCTTCAGGTTCAAGTATGAGGGAAGAGACGCTCCCACAATGTAGTCGAATGACTTGGACTGTGTGGATCTGTCTACGCAGTCCATTCCCACTCCTCACAGATTCTCTCAGCGCAGTCCATAGGTGTTAAATCGTTTCAGGGTTCATCCTAAACCGAGAACTGGAGAGGAGATTGGTTCGTGTCAAACTCAGTCGATATCAGTACAAAGGAGCTCTCGAAGAACTTCGGCAACATCCGCGCTGTCGTCAACCTCAACCTTGAGGTGAGACGCGGCAGCACCTTTGGTTTCCTTGGTCCCAATGGTGCCGGGAAGACGACGACGGTTAGGATGCTGTCTGGGCTGTTGCGGCCAACCAGTGGCACCGCTTCCGTATGCGGTTTCGATGTCCACAAGCAGAGGGATGAGATAAAGGGCGCGACGGGCCTTCTCCCGGAAGCACCAGGCCTCTACTCTAAACTCTCTGCCGTCGAATTCCTTGAGTTCATTGGAGCTCTCAATGATCTGGCTGGTGAAACCCTTCACAGACGTATAGACCGACTCATGGCGCTAATGGGGCTGGAGGGTAGACAGAATGACCTACTTGAATCATACAGCTCAGGTATGAAGCAGAAGGTTCTGGTGGCATCCACCATAATTCATGAACCTCGCCTGGTCTTCCTCGACGAACCAACGTCTCGACTGGACCCTGCTGCCAGCGCTTTAGTGAAGGAGCTTATCCTCGCCATGGCAGAAGAAACAGAGACCACCTTCTTCATCTGCACCCATATGACGGATTTCGCGGAAGACGTCTGTGGGACAATAGGCATACTCAACGAAGGCATCCTGACGACCCTGGGCTCACCGGAAGAGATAGTCCAGAACATCGGCGTGAGAGACCTCGAAGAAGCATATCTCAAGATTGTGGGAGGAGAGGTGGACAGGTCCCGACTGCTGGCATGGAGGGACTAGAACGTGCCTGGCAAGTGGTATGCAATTGCCAAGGCCGAATTCTTTGCCCAGACATCTAGAATCCGCCGTTGGCGGAAGTCCCTCATCATTCTGCTCTTTGGCCTCGCAGTCGTTTGGGCACTATTCATTGCTCCACCCATAGTGGTCGCAATCTTCGCCAATTTCGGACCAGGGGTGGACCTGCTTCTGATAGGGACCTTCCCCAGCTTGATGAGAACTGTCATGCTGTTCCTTTGGGTGGTCGTGTTGATCTATCCGATATCCTATGCCCTGCAGGAGATACAGATAGGCCAGTGGGAAATCATGCTCAGCAACAATGTCTCAACCCGCAGCATGATGTTCGGATCATTCATGGGAAAGGTGCCAAGCTACGGGCTACTAGTCCTCTTCATGGCCCCCATCCTACTGACACCATTCACTAACGCTTTGGCCGTAAGTCCTCTCGGGCAGGTCCTGATGTATGTAGTTGTCTTCATTGTGGCTCTAAGCACCCTGTTCTTGTCTACGCTCCTAACCACAGCCATCCAGGCGAAGCTAGGCGACTCTACACGTGGAAATGACATTGCGAAAGCACTCTCCATGGTCGTCGCCGTCGTGGTCTTGGTCCCAATGTACGGACTGATCTACTTCTCAAATGCAATGTCTACAGTGCTCGGCATGGATGTGTTCCTTCTCTTCCCCTTCACGTGGGCGGCAGACGCCATCTCGTGGACAATCATTTACTTCAACGGGATTGGAGTGTCAGCGGGATCATTTCTTACAGTCCTAAGGTTTGATGCCTTCACAAGTCTGACGCTTCTTGGTCTGTTCTCTGCACTCATCGTAGCTGCCGGATTCAGAGCTGCAGACAGGATCTTCAGCTTCGGCGCTGGACCGAGGACCGAGAAGATCGTCACAATCCATGGAGAGAACATCGTTCTAAGAAAGATACGAGGACTCCTGCCGGGACCATTTGGTGTCACTGTAGTGACGTCAATAAAGGAGTTCAGCAGGAAGATGCAGAACGTGTCCAGATTGGTCTATGGGGTCGTGCTCTCTGTTCTCCTCCCAGTGATTCTGAGCTATTCAATTGGGTCGATTCCCGAGGAGATACCGGAGGAGGTGCATAGCATCATCCTGATGATCATCATCCTCGTTATGGGCATGATGGTAGCCATGCTCAGCGGAGTCACATTTGGCGGACTCGGATTCCTTGAGTCAAAGGACCAGCTCTGGATCATAAAGTCAGCACCTCGTGGTGTGTGGAAGTTCGCGAAGGCCCGGCTCGTTCAATCCATACTCCTCGCACTGGTGATTGTCGTAATCCCGACAATCGCTGTGGCAATCATATTCCAGTTTGATGTCTTGGAGGCCCTTACCATCTTCGGCTATACGCTGTTGGTCACAATCGGTTCGGTACTCATCTGCACAGGAATCACCGCTATCAACCCGACCTACGAGAACCAGAAGAGCATGTCGTTCATGTTGAACACATTCGCTTCTATCTTCACCATCATGTTCGTCCTCCTCTTCTCCATGGTGACAGGATTCTCCCTCATGGAAAGCATTCAGAGCATTCCGCTTCTACTCCTAATCTTGGCCACTCCGATGCTGGGAGTAGGGATGGTCCTGTACATAGTGGGCATATCAAGGATGGCGATGACTGACTCTGCATAGGGCCACTAGACGGTTACTTACTTAAGGCCGAGATTGACTCGCCAAGCCACAAATAGCCGGAGAAATCACCCTTGGAAGACAATGAAACCATTGAAGTGATCAAGAACCGTCGGGCAATTCGCGACTATCAGACATCCAAGGATGTTCCCGACGAGTTGGTCCACAAGATCCTCGAAGCTGGCGGCTACGCACCAAGTGCCGAGAACCAGCAGCCCTGGAGAATCGTGGTCGTGCGTGATAAGGAGAAGCAGCGATTCATAGGCCAGCGGGCCGTTAATCGGACAATCGAGCTCTTTGGTAGAGCAACGCCGAGGGAAGAACTCGAACGTCGGCTGAGCTACATTCAGTCAAAGGCCAGTCTGGAAAGGACCATAGATATTCTCATCACCGGCAAGAGGTTCGAGTATATCAAGGGAGAACCTGAGACGAACGGAGCTCCAGTTCTGCTTGTACTAGCGGTTGATCAGACCCATGTAGGCAACTCGCAGCCAACCCTGCGCGGAACAGGAGGAGTCTATGGCTGGAGTGGTCCACGCCACGCAGTCATAGCTGGTTCTATGATGATGGAGAACATGGCGCTTGCTGCGGCATCACTGGGCATCGGGAGCTGCGTATCATCAGTACAGCTTGACCATTTCGATGATGTTGGAGCCATTTCGGAGCTGCTGGGAATTCCATTCCCGCACTGGGTGCCAATTCTCTGCCTGACTCTAGGATATCCTATAGCAGAACGAACCCTCGGGCCTCCGAGACAGGGGCCAGAGGAGATTGCCTTTCTTGACACATGGGGGAAGCCCTTCACCGTAGGAGGTAATAAGTGATGGAACTGGAACTACTCAGAACCAGCTTTGTGGCCTTTCTTGATGGTCTCTGGTGGGGCCTTCGCGACAATACGGGACCTCTTTCCATGTACGAAGGATACTCAGGAGGGTTCCGACAGATCGGCCTCGAGGCCGCTGAGAAGATTGGGGGCAAAGGCCCAGAGTCCGCGGCAGCAATCGCACGTGAAGTCATGAGCGCAATGGGACTAGACGTTGAGGTGAGTGGGCCAAGCATCGTCGTCAACACATGTCCAATCTGGAACCGAATTCTCGAGAGAGGTCTTGAGTACTCCTTTCATATTGAGGAGATCTGCTGGAAGCCTATGCTAGAGGGTATTGGTGAGAAGACAGGAGCCATACCCCTCTTTGAGTCATCACTCAGACTCGCACACATAGAACGAGCTAAGGCCGAGTACAAGAAGGGAAAGGTTGAGGCGACATTCGAGAAGGGTCAGATATCCAAGCAAGAGCGCGATAAGCAGATAGATATGCTTCAATCCAAATCAGAGAAAACAGCCAAGACTGGTCGCTACACCTTCCAGTGATATTGGCAGACAACTGCCCCCATTGAGGCAGAGGTTGGCGTAACTCATGGAAACCCTAGAGAAGGCAGGACTTGCGGTCAACTACAACAAGATAGTGAGCACAAAGCCCAATGGCCTGCCAAAGAGAGTTCACATCTGGGACGAGACACTGCGAGACGGTGAGCAGACACCGGGAGTCGCCCTCACAGTTGAGGAGAAGATCGACATAGCGAAGATGCTAGATGAGATCGGTACATCGATTGTCGCAGTAGGGTTCCCAGCCGTTAGTGAGGGTGAGAAGAAGGCAGTCGCGGCTGTCGCGAGGGAAGGTCTCTCCAAGGCGAAGGTGGCGGCGCCAGCCCGCGCAATGAAGTCAGACATTGATGCCTGTATCGATGCCGGAGTAGAAGAGGTTCCTGTGTTCATCGCCACGTCAGATTTCAGGCTGAAGTACCAGCTCAGGATGACCAGGGAAGAGATGCTTGAAAGACTCACAGAGTGTGTTGAGTACGGGAAGGACCACGGCCTTATCATTGACTACATAGCTGAAGACTCCACGCGTAGTAACATGGACTTCTTGTGTGACGCGTACAGGACTGCAATTGATGCTGGAGCAAGCAAGGTCTGCATTGCAGACACCGTTGGTTTTGTCAGACCGGAAGTCATGAGATACATCGTGAGAGAGGTACGAGAGCGACTGTGGTCGGACCAGAAGTACAAGGTGCCACTGGCGGTTCATTGTCATGACGACTTCGGTCTAGCTACCGCCAACACGCTTGCAGCAATAGAGGAAGGTGTGACCTACCCGCAGGTCTGTGTCAATGCGTATGGAGAACGCGCGGGCAACGCCGCCTTTGAAGAGGTCGTCATGGCCTTGGACCAGCTCTACGGCATCGAAACAGGAGTCATCACTGAGAGACTCTATGCACTCTCAAAGCTCGTAGAGAGGCACTTCGTGGTTCCACTCCCGCTGCACAAATCAATCAGTGGGGACAATGCTTTCACACACTCAAGTGGAATCCACTCTCATGGTCAGCTGACACACTCCATGACGTATGAGCCAATCAGCCCTGTTCTTGTAGGGAGAAAACGAGAGTTCCATCTAGGTAAGTTCGTCGGACGTCACTTCGTCGAATATATGTTGAAGATGGGAGGAATAGAGGCAACTGAGGCCCAAGCCCGGGAAATCGCCGACCGGGTCAAGAAGACTCACGAGGACGCGAAGAAGGACCAGTCCAAGGTTGCGTTTGATAGAATAAAGCAGGAACTCCGTTCGCTGAGGACAGGAGTGACTGAGCGTGAGTTCTGGGACATCGTGTTCCAAGTTGTCTAGTCAACAACCTCCACTCTCTGTGCCCATTGCCTAGAGAGCCGGTATCGAATGAGCACGCCGATGTCCATTATCACTGCTCCAACTACGAAGAGGGCACCAAAGGCTATCAGAATCTGGAGTTCTAGAGGTCCTGTGACAGGATCTAGACCAGAGAGCCAATGTCCATTGACGAGCCAGAACAAGACCTCAGCAACCAAGAAGATTGTGGCTACGAGCAGAGCGGCCTGGATTCCTCGCTTGAACAGAGTGGTGGCAAACGACGAGCGTTCAGTATCTTCAGAACGAGTTCCTCCCTTGAACTGGACAAAGCGGCCGAGGATGACCTGCTGTCTTTCGAAGGCATCAAGATGGCTCTGCTCGATACCGTCCAGCGAGGTCGTGACATAGGTGCCCCTGAGGAACTTCAGTGCTGCGCCACCACTGAGAACTGTCAGGACAAGGACAACGATGAAGACCACTGCCAGGTTCCAGAAGGCAAACAGGGCCAGCACTATGACTAGTACAGCAAACATGCAGACTAGCTCTCCTACTCCACCAGCGCTCTCAACACCGCCCTCGAAGAGGAAGCCCAGTCTTCGCATAAGACCGAGGCTCACCCATGTCTGGTAGTAGTCTTCTTCGGAAAGTCCGAGAACACTCTCAAGCGACTGAGCTACCTCGTTCTTCCTACCTCCATATATCACCATGGTGGTCTCCGGAACGGCGGAGCCCAAGGAGTCTGAACCCATGTCGATTCTCCCTCAATTCCCAAGGGGAAGCTGGAGCTTTGATTTAACCATTCCGAGCCTCGAAAGCGCAGGTTTTTCTCATGTCGATACACGATTCCGGCCATGGCAGACGTCTACGGGTTGGTTATGCTCGATGCAGTGAAGGGAATCGAGGGGCAGTACCAGATTGAGCGAGACGACGGACATCTTGAGCAAGACGAGGTGCTGACCTACGTCAAGCCATACGAAGAATGGGACGAATCAGAGAAGAATGCGCTGAAGCACGTCAATGGACGCGTGCTGGACATCGGCTGTGGAGCAGGGAGAGTGGCGGTCCATCTGCAGAAGCAAGGCTACGAGGTCACTGGAGTAGATATCTCTCCTGGCGCAGTTGAGGCATCGCGAATCAACGGGCTGAAGGACGCTCGGATCATGTCAGCCGACAATCTGGAATTCGGTGACGAGAGATTCGACACAGTCCTGTTGTTTGGCAACAACTTCGGAGTGCTAGGTTTCGAAGACAAGACAGTAGACATGCTGACGCGCCTGCATCAGTACACCACAGAAGATGCTCTAATCCTGGCCCAATCTGTTGATGCAGAAAGAAGTGAGAACCCAGTACATCTCGCATACCACCGCAGAAACAAGGAGCATGGACGTCCACCAGGCCTCGTTAGAATCAGAGTGACCTACAAAGGTCTGGCTGATAACTGGTTGGAGTTGTGGCTCGCGTCTCCAGAGGAGATGACAAGGTGTGCAGAGAGGGCGGGTTGGCAGTTCAGGGAGAAGATACCCTCGAATGGACTATATGTCGGCGTACTGGCGAAGAAGTGATTCCAATGACAGTGTACTCAGTCAATGGTAAGACACCTGTGATTTCGGACACCGCCTACGTTCACCCGCAGGCCTGCATCATCGGGGAAGTCAGAATTGGAGAACGCGTGTTTGTTGCTCCGTTCGTTTCTGTACGTGGAGACAGAGGGCCAATCACTATCGGAGATGAAACAAACCTGCAGGACGGCGTCGTGGTGCACTCAGACCCGAGATTCACCACTAGAATCGGGAAGCGGGTGAACATAGGCCACAACGCAACGATTCACGCGGAAGCCATTGATGACAAGGCCGCAATAGGAATGGGAGCAGTCCTCATGCTAGGAAGCAGGGTGGCTGAAGGGGCCCTCATCGGCAACTCCGCGCTGCTTCATGACAAGACCGTGACAGAACCCTACAAGGTCTACGCGGGAATCCCAGCCAAGTACATGCGGGACATAGGCCCGGAGGATCCTGCCCGAGCGGCTATTGATGTATACGTGGAGTCCTACATCAAGAACGTAGAGATGTACAAGAATAGCCTTCGAAGTGTTCGGGATTAGCTGCACACAGCCAAACCCTTATCTCGATTATTCACTATTGTTAATATAGTGGAAGATATGCAGGTCATTGGAAAGATTGTATCAGCCGCCATTGCCGACCTAGGAAACTCTGGAGTACACTACGGGTACATTGGAATCGAACGAGAGGATGGAAGGCATGTTAGGCTCAAGGTTGACTCCTACACTTGGTATGA
>JAEOUG010000090.1 GCA_016839445.1 Candidatus Thorarchaeota archaeon | reverse complement strand
CGCAGGGACCCACTGTTTCAAGAGTAGCAAGATGGACAGGCTTGAATCGTCGGGAAGCCAAGATGGTCCGCGGGGTCATTAGTGCCACTGGGATCGTCCACCTGCAGAGGCTGGTGCCAAAGAACACAGCCATTGTGAGGGCTGTCGCCAAGGAGAGGGCACTCTCCAAGGAGATCACTGCGGAAGACTCGCTGTGTGCCCCAGTGAATGGAGAGGCCGACTGTTTTGTCAGAGTATCCTACAGGTTCAGAGACAACGTGGAGGGAGATGTCTTGGACATAGAGGCTCAGGCTCACAACTTGGAAAACTACGATGCCATCCTGGGTCGATGGGTAGTACCCAAGACGGTGGGGGAGAAGAGGAGCGTGGAGGAAGTCTATGGACTGCTATCAAGTGGAGACCACCACATCCCAGACAAGGGAGGACAGGCGACTGAACGCGACATCCTAATCATTGCCCTACTGAACTCCATGTACGTCGAGCAGAAACCTAACTGGCCCCGAGAGCAGCTTCAGTGGCTCGTCAAGGGTTTCGGTGTGCCACAAGACGAGGCAGAGAGAGGGCTGAGAAGCATTAACAGGAATCGGATGGTCCGGCATCTCTACAGCTTCGTTGTGTCGCATGACAGGCATCGTCTTCTGGTTCTCTTCGATGACGCTGCCGAGAAGACAATCCCCCTCCTTGGGAAGATAATACCACTACCACCAGTAGTGAATCTGAGCGCAAACGAAGCAATGACCTATGGAATGCTCACCGCCTTCTACCCTCCATATCTCTCGGACCAGATCACGGAGTCTGTGGGGAAGGCCATAGCAGAGGAGGACGTAAACGCAGAGGTGTATGAAGTCAAGGCGTGGAAACAAGCGCAGACTGCCAATCTCCTCTCACTCATTCGTGATTCATCATGAGGCGCGGCCGAGCACAATCTTGACACATCAGTGACCGCCACGCCAAGGCAAACACGCCAATAAGAAGATCATAGATTCTCTCTCAAGAGACAGAGAGCTCTCTTTTATATACAGACCGCCAGAAGAAGCGCTATAGCCCTCTGAAGGTCGAAATTGGAGATGATAGCAGAGCAAACTGGCAGGAGAAAGCAGTTATTCTTTCTATTACCACATAATCACACTCGAAATTCGCGAGGTTAACGAAATGAAATACGTACTGTACTACGACACGACCGATGCAGCGAAGGCTGCTGAGAGGGTGATGGCGTCCCGAGCAATGAGCGAGAAGATGAAGGACGACGAGAAGAAGCTCAAGGCAGTGACGCCGTCCTACACTCATGCAGATCTCTCTGGTGGAGTCCAGATTGTGGAGACCGATGATATCGAGGAACTCGTTGGTATGATTGCATTCTACCACGGGGCGACCAAGATTAGAGCGGTTCCAATAATCGAGCTGGACAGGCTCATGTGGATTGCAGACGAGGTCAACAAGATCCTCCCAGAGGGGCATCGATTAGGGTGAGCTGCGGGACACCGAACGGGGAGGCCCTAGCGCCTCCCCCCTCCTTTTTCTCCAATAACATGAATGCCAGAAGGCTTTTCATCTACGTTTCTTCTAGACCATCCCGGAGATGACTAATAGTGGGAGACGAACTTGAATTCCCTTCAGCTGAGTGGATCGAGAAGTACATGGAACTCCTGAACGGTAACGCAGCCTACGAAGACGCTGCAAAGACCTGGGAGGGCGACTTCGTCTTTGAAGTGACTGCCGACGGAACCATCGTCAAGGAGCCAATCCGGTTCTACCTTGACCTCTGGCATGGCAAGTGCAGAGAGGCCAGAATGGCAGGTCCTGGCGATACAGCGGAGTTCGTCTACGCCGGTCCCTACAAGAACTGGAGAGCACTCTTCGACGGGAAGATCGACCCAATCAAGGGCATAATGGCTCGGAAGTTCAGGCTCGATGGCGATATGGGTAAGGTCATGAGATACACTAAGGCGGCCCTAGAACTTGTGGCAACCACGCGCCAGATTCCTACTAAGTACCTAGACGAGTGAAACCAACAGTGTTCAACTCGACCAGAGAGATGTGCAAACTCACCCGGTGATATCTGACTCAGACACTCGGCCCACCATTGGAAACCGCCCCCTGAGAAAGCTTGAGTTTACCTTCACATAGGTCAAGTAGGCAAGTGCTGCAAAGAGAATGGCCTGTAGCGGCAGGAGGATTGTGAAGACGGCATCCACATATCTCTCAGGACCAATGGTGACAGCGAAGTAGAACACAATCGAGAAGAGAAAGAGCACCGACGAGAAGCCTGCGTAGCCCTTCAAGTAGTTGATGTACCTTCTAAACGTAGGTTCAATCTCGTAGAGCCTGTTTGGCTCCTCGGGAAGATCGTAGTGGACAAGTCCGGAGTCCTCAAGAGCCCAGCCTACTGATAGCAGGCCAACTGCTATGGGCGTCAATAGGCCTACCATGTCGCCAGACGCAGACAGCGTGAAACGAATGTCCACGCCGGCTCCTTGATAGCCCAACAGAGCTGCGGGAGTATAGAGCAATTCGAATGGGAAGAATCCGACCAGCAGCGCCTCAATACCCAGGACTAGCAAGGAAACATAGAGCCCTCTTGATAGCCACGTTCGAGCTGTTGCGGGCGTTCTGTCTACTTGAACCTCGCCATCCTTGAATTCTGGCATTATGTACTTCTTGAGGAATAGATACAGCGGAACAAGAAGACGCGGAAACAAGACAGCACACAGTATAGAACCAAGAACGGGCCACAGAAAGGTTGTCACGAGGATGTGAGTCTCGAGAGGCAGCCCCAGCAGGGGTACCACTCCATCCCCCTCACCGAGCACAGCCGTTAAGACACCTACTATCGATATTATGAGAGTTAGGAGCAACATCGTATAGGGAAAGCGTTTCTCGCCACCTGTCAAATCCTTTGACCTCCTAGAATCACGCGTCACCTGTCATGGGTGAACGGAGTAAAAAGTGGTCCTACTCCGAAACTTCCCGCCCCACTATATAGAAGACTTAATTCGTGCCACATCCATCGGATTGACCATGGCGCGTCTGCATACAGAGGTCTGTGACCTCCTTGGCATCGACTACCCGATTCTTCAAGGAGGGATGGGACCCTACAAGACAGAGAGCCTAGCAATGGCAGTATCTGAAGCTGGCGCATTGGGAGTCATAAGCAGCATCGGCATGGCCGCTTCCCTCCTCCCTGAGGCTGCACCCATTGACCCGATACGCCTCTTCGGCAGCGATCCCCCGAGAACGATTCTTAGGAAGTCCATTCACGCGGTGGCCAAGAGCGTCGCTCCGGTCAGAGGCATCTTCGGTGTGAACATCCCAGTTGCTGCGGAGTTCACTCTTGCATCAGAGATGTTCTTCGAGGAGACCGTGGAGGCCCGAGAGGCGGACTCTGATATTGAGAAGAGTCTGAGAGTGCTTGTGACGTCGGCGGGAAATCCAAACCCATGGGCGAAGGCCAAGAAGCACGGCCTGATATGGGCACATGTCGTACCGTCGGTGTATCACGCGAAGAAGGCCGAGAAGGCGGGTGCCGACCTCATCGTAGCCTCAGGACACGAAGGCGGAGCGCATGTGTCATGGGAGCCTGTGCACACGATGGTCCTGTTGCCGGCCGTCGCAAGAGCGGTGAGTGTTCCTGTTGTCGGTGCGGGAGGTTTCTGTGATGGAGCAGGTCTTGCGGCGGCGCTGTGTCTTGGAGCCGCAGGAATCCAAATGGGTACGCGCTTCATTGCCACACAGGAGAGTGACTTCGAGCCAATCTGGAAACAGGCAATCATTGACAGGGAGGAACGTCAGACCCTTGTAGGGAGAGGTCTCTTTGGCCCCATGAGATTCCTGCGCAACTCCAGAGCCGAGAAGATAGTCGAGCAGACGCTCTCAGACATGCCGCGGTTCTACCTCGGCGAGCCCATTGAGTCAAACGAAGAGATACTCGAACTGGAGCGGAGCGGGTTCGATGATCTTGTCGACGGGAAGTCGGACACTGCACTCATGTTCGGAGGAGAGACTGTGGGGAGAGTTGCAGATCTGCCCACTGTGGAGCAACTGATTAAGGGGATTATCAGGGAAGCGGAGGAAACGCTGGAATCAGTGTCTGAGATGTGTCTTGACGACTAGAAGGACTGTGAAAGGACATAAAGGGGGCCTCGACATACATTGCTTCTGTCGCGGCTAGTGCGCTGTGAGGAGAGATGCCAATGGTCTGGTGGTTTTCGACCCCCCGAGTTGTCTTTGGTGAAGACGCCCTGAGCGAGATAGAATTGCTCGAGGGAAAGAAGGCGTTCATTGTAACTGACAAGGTAATCAACCAGCTTGGGCTGGCCGAGAAGGTCTGCAGGATTCTGACAGACAACCTGTGGTCAGCTGCCATCTGGGATGGAACAACTCCAGACCCAAAGGTGTCAACAGTGAAGGAGGCCGCTACGGCGATGAGGCACTTCGGCGCAGACACAATCATTGCCGTTGGCGGTGGGAGTGTAATAGACACAGCAAAGGCAGCATGGACACTCTATGAGAATCCCTCAATCGACCTTCCAGCACTGTCACCATTTGACAAGATAGGGCTCCGTCAGAAGGCCAAGTTGATCTGTATCCCCACTACGGCAGGTACTGGCTCAGAGGCCACCAAGGCCATAGTCATTCGCGAAGACGAGACTGGAAGGAAGTTCGCCACGAGTAATGATGAGCTCTTCCCGGACATCGCAATCCTTGACCCGGAGTTCGTTGTCGGATTGCCCAAAGACCTCACGGCATATACTGGCCTAGACGCTCTGACTCATGCAGTAGAGGGATATGTGTCCGTCTGGAAGAATGACTTCTCAGATGGCTGTTCGTTGAATGCAGTGAAGATGGTCTTCGAATGGTTGCCGAAGTCAGTAGCAGACTTGAGCAATCTCGAGTACAGAGAGAAGATGCAGATAGCTGCGTGCTTGGCGGGAATGTCCTTTGCCAACTCTCAGGTGGCTCTTGCCCACTCACTAGGACATAGTATGGGCTCAGTTCTGCGTACACAACACGGTCTCTCAGTAGGTATGGTCTTGCCCTACACCATCGAGTACAACGCCAGGGAGAGTAAGGAGGTTGCGATGCTCTACTCTGACCTTGCTAGCATAGTCGGTGTGAAGGGGGCAGCTGGCACAAAGAAAGCGATGAACTTCGCACTGGCAATACGCGACCTGATGGAGGAGGTCGGCGCGCCACGAAGTCTGAAGGAGGCCAAGGTGAAGAGGAGTGACTTCAAGCAGGGTCTTGACCAGCTCGTGGAGTTCGCAATGATGGACTCCAGCATCACAATGAATCCAAGGAACATAGACAGTGAAGGAATCCGGAGAATGTACGAGTACATCTACTCCGGTGACATCATTGACTTCTAGGGGGATGGACAACCCGTGTACGGGTATCGAGGAAAGATTCTGAACATAGACCTCAGTAATGGGTCCTCTGCGGTAACCGCTCTGGATCAGGACATGGCAAGAGCGTTTCTGGGAGGGGCGGGGCTTGCGGCACGCTTGCTCTATGACATGATTGACGCGAAGACGGACCCCTTGGGACCAGAGAACCCACTGATATTCATGACAGGACCATTCTGTGGGACGGATGTCCCAACAGGAAGCAAGTCCACAGTATCAGCTAAGTCCCCGAAGACAGGGCTCCTTGGATACAGCACCGTGGGGGGCCACTTCGGGGCGGACCTGAAGTTCGCGGGATTTGATGGCATCATCATTCGAGGTGTATCGAGCCGGCCATCGTACCTCTTGGTTGATGGGACCGATGTTGAGATTCGGAGCGCAGACCATCTCTGGGGCAAGGACACTGAAGAGACCTGGGAGGCCCTCAAAGAAGAGACCAATCTGAGGAATCCAGGAATTGCACGGATTGG
>JAEOUG010000089.1 GCA_016839445.1 Candidatus Thorarchaeota archaeon | reverse complement strand
GGGAATACGATTCTGCCGAACTGGGCTATTCCACCAAGGAATCCTATGGACAGAAGATAGGATGTCAGTAGTGTACCGGTCTGTCTTGGAAACGTCCACATCACTCTGGTTAGCGCAAAAGAGCGGCCTCGTCGTGCCTGACTGACCTCCCCCATGAAGAGGGAGTCAACTGCAGGTTGGGCCATATTGGCCAAGGCGTTTCGTGCGACGTAGAATACTGCCATGATGATGAAGAATGGAGTCGAGACGAGTCCAAAAGTCAACACTGAAGCAAGAAGGTAGAGGACGAGAATCATCTTGATCTTGCCAACACGCTCGCTGCTCAGGCCAACGATGAGAGCTCCAGAAGCAAGTGTGAGGTTGGATATCGCAGGTACGCTTCCCAAGACAACTGGGTCAACTACAAAGGCGACATACATCCAAGTAATGAGATATGGAATCACCATTCCGCTTGTGAAACCCATGATTAGTCTGCTGACTCCGAAGAGACTGGCTGTCACTACGTCGTTTCTAACATCATCCACAGGTTCTTGGCTGCCAGAGTCTTGGTTCACATCATTGACTAGTGGGTGCGTCCGCTTCAGCCACATGTCCATCCAGATTCCTGTTACGCCTGCGACTATTCGAAGTGAACCCATGATGAAGAAGACAATCGCGAACCTCACTATCACTTGATTGATTCCGGGCAATGCCACAGGGTCGAGGATGAATCCGCCGAGAAACGAACCAGCAATCGCTGCCACCGTGGCGAAGGCAGTAGTGTATCCGTATGACCTAGTTCTTTCCTCCCCCTTCACAGTATAGTCTGCAATGAGCGCCTTCACTGTGGTCATGTTGAATCCATTGCCGACTCCAGAGAGGGAGAAGAGAATCAGGACTCCTAGAGTACTCGAGGCAAATGGTAGCAGAAGAAGGCACACACCGCTGAAGAGACCTCCAATGAGAATGGCGACTCCACGGCCTCTTCGATCGCTAATCCAGCCTGCTGGAAAGAGAGCTCCTGACTGGACATATCCTGCACACGCAACAAGGAGCCCGTAGAACGCTCCATCATCGTTTGCCAGATATATGGCAAAGAGAGGGAGCACAACTTCTCTGAACGAACCGCTCAGTCGGTTGAATGCAGTGAGTATGGATAGGCCAAGAATCTTGGACGAACTGGACACTCCATTCCCAGAGATCAGCTCAGCGTCCGACTCCAAAGCGCATCCACTGTCCTATCGATTTCTCACTCCCGGCAGAGATGCTCTTGATAACTGTTTATCATGCGGCTCTCACGACATCTCGCTGTGAGGTCTCCTGGGCGACTTCTCGCCTATTCCTGATACATGGATGTTTTTCCAGTCTCCTTTGAGTTTGAGGTACTCAGCCCTCTCGCCCGCATCATGCAGCTCCTCAACTATTCCCAAGCAGGTGCCATCCGTTCCCCATATGGGATAGATGTGCTCGAAGAGCATCCTTCCTTTGAAGTTCACCCATCCTTCGTATTTCTCCATCGCTCTGGTCCTAAGATCTTCTAGCATCTTTAGGACTGGCCCCTCGGAAACCTCTCCGTGGCAGCGGAGGATTGAGGTTCCAATCCTTGTTGATGGCTCCTGTTGTAGCATTTCCCCCGCAAGTCTATTGAAGAGGGTGATGTTGTTCCCGCTATCGACAACCACAATCCCGACATTCAGATTCTCAACGACCTGCTGTAGGACTTCAAGCTCGTTCATAGTCAGATCCCAGACTGGCTTTCCAGCATCCCTCGTGATAATGGTAGCGGTCGCTATCTGCCAGTAGATTCAAAACATCATGCTGATATCGATACTACGTTAGGAGGCAGAAAACGATTAGTCCGCCCACCGAACCCCCCCCAAGTTTTGATGAGAACATGTTTCTTGACATCATGCGAGACGACCCTCCGCTGAAGCGCTATGTTTCTCGAGGTGACACTCCTGATGATGTGGACATTCCCGGCCCTCATCTGAACGCAGACAGGGCTGTCTTTCGGGCAGTCCGCTTCACAATGAAGGATCACACACCCAGATTCCAGCCAATTCTGGGAGGAGCAGGCCTTGGCAAGACGCACCTCTTTTGGGTTCTGAAAGAGCAGGAGAACTACTTCGCGGCAGGGAAGTTTCTGGCAGTCTACGTTCCTTCGCCTCCTTCTCCTGTGAGAGTTCCTCTACATCTGCATGCATGCATAGTGGATGAGGCTGGCGACGAGCTCTTTGAGCAGACTGTCGACATGCTCATCACGAAGTTTGGCGGTCTCAGGGGAGTGACTCACGAGATCTACGACTACACCTATGCCTTGGAGCGGTTGCTTGTTGACTATCCCGGAATATCTGCTGATGTTGTTAAGGCCCTTCTCAGGTACAGGCTCGACCCCGCCTCGAAGGACCTTGCTCGTCGGTGGCTTCTTGGAGATGCTCTGTCGGATGAAGAGATAGCACGCTTGGGCGTCCGAACAATACTCGAGGAAGATGACGTAACCATGGCAACCTTGAAGCTCCTCGCTGAGGGGTCTGAGGTTCCGATTGTCCTGTTCGTAGATGAGATGGAAGGGCCCTACAATACATACGGCGAGGAGGGTGAGAGGCACTTCCTTGAGATACTCAAGCGTCTCTACAACGAAACGAAGAACGTCGTCATTATCGCATCGTGTCTGACAGAGATTTGGGACCGGATCTACAATATTGCGGATGCCCCAACTAGATCAAGAATGGAAGCTGTTGTTCATCTCGAGCCGTTCGACCGTGAAGATGTGGACTCCTTCCTGCGGTCGACCATGGAGAAGTATTGGGCGCAGCAGAACGTCGAGCCTCCCCCAGACCCCCTCTTCCCCTTCACCGAAGATGACGTGAGCCGGGCATTTGAGGAGTCAAACGGAGTCCCGAGAGAAGCCATCAAGTACTTGATTCCTCGGCTTGATGAGATCCTGTTCATGCGGACCCCCGAAACAGTAGAGCCGCAAGAAGACTATGTGGTGAAGTTGACAGGGACTGTGGTAATGAACTCGATCATCAATGCGCTTCAACTTGCAGGGGCCTCATTCGGTGTAGAAGTAGAGCTTCAGATGATGCCAGAAGCCAAGACACAGCAAGCAACGATTGTCAATATTCAGAGAGACGGAGAACGGCGCCAGATTGCCATTGACCTTCCGAATGTGAAGGACTGGGACAGAAGCGGTGGAGTCGCTGCCTTCTACTCGGTCAAACGCCTGAAGGATGCTCTGGATGCCGGGGATGCCTCGGCCTCCATAATCGCGGTTCCTGTCACAACGAAGGGGGCCAAGTTCGACTCGATGGCTGAATCGCTTCGCGACAAGCTCTTGATGCTTAGGTTTGATGTGGACTCCGCCACTGACTTCGTCCGTTCGACAGCAGAGGGTGCCCTTCCTCATGGCTATTCCGAGTCCCTCAGAGGCTTCGTTGACAGCGTCTTTGACTAGCCATCAGTTGCGGCCGACTCGGAAGAATCCTGCAAAGGTTCTTCCTCCAACTCCTCCTCTTCCTTCTTAGGTAGGATTTCGGGCACAATGATGATCACCAACAGGAGTATGACAACTGTTGCGAGTCCTGCCGGTTCATGTAAGAAGAGAGTGACGTACCCCAGGTAGGGTATTGCAAACACTACTACTCCTATGATGTCTTCGTATACTCTATAGCCAGGATCTTCCGAAGGATTGGTGTCGCGGTTGTCCCCTTGAGTGAACCAATGGATTTCCTCTCCGACAGTCTCTATTCTGACCACTCTGTGCACAACCGGATCGTCGTTCCAGGTCGCCTCGAACACAATGATGTCACCGACCAGGATATTCTCAGGAGCTCTGTTCTGCAGTATTAGGAGGTGTCCCCTCTCAAGTGTCGGAGACATGGAGCCGCTGGTCACGACAACTAACGGGCTTGATGTGCCCATTGCGGTAATGAAGATGCCAAATCCTCCCAAGGTGATGCCGACAACCATCACGATAAGCACGACAGTCTTTGTGAGGTCCGACCTCTTGCTCCACGCGATTGTCTGACGTGCTCTTTCCATAGGCTCTACTCTCGACGTGCTCCTCATGCGAGGCGCTAATAAGAATGACGAATCGTGCTCAGTGCACCCATCTTCTTTTTGCACTGTCTATTATACTTAGAACGTCTGCGGCCTCAGCCTTCATGTCAGGCTGCCAGTTCCTTACATCCTTCACCTTGTCTGCGCCTGCTTGGTTCGTAAGGAAGTCTCTCAGGATTCTCAACCTCTTCTCTTCCGCCTGAGCGGCTCTGGTTGCATCTCTACCAGTAGGATAACCGCCAGGAGGCATCTCGGAGGTTGATATCATGTACCACAAACCATCATCCAGCAGGATTGCCACGATTTGCGCTGGAAGTGGTTGGATGTCTTCCTCAAAGACCACTGAATCACCAGTCTTCAGGGCGCTGCCACTCGCAAGTTCTTCTCCGGCCGCGTCGACGACCATCTCGTTATATTCAAAGAGCGCTCTCTCTGCAGCTTTTCGCAGTAGGTTCAGAGACGCTTCAACAACAATGCCCTCGTCTGAACTCATAGGAGTGTCGTTGTTCCTCGCTGACACGATGCTCACCCGTGAGTTGACGAGCTTATCTCAGGTTTAACATTTGCCCTCGGACCGAATACTGAAACCAAGGCGCGTTACCTTACTTCTTAAAAGCCGAGTGTCTGCAACATCGTTCGAGTGGTCTTTAGTTGAAGATTGCGGCAGTTCGATCAGATGGGCTTGCGGCGCTCTCCTATTACGTGAGTTCCAAGGGCGAGTCCTTTGTCATAGATCCGCGGCGTGACGCCTCGATTTACGGGAAGCTTGCGGGT
Source organism: Candidatus Thorarchaeota archaeon (assembly GCA_016839445.1). Taxonomy (GTDB): domain Archaea; phylum Asgardarchaeota; class Thorarchaeia; order Thorarchaeales; family Thorarchaeaceae; genus SMTZ1-45. The sequence continues at coordinate 35,431 of JAEOUG010000089.1, read as the reverse complement.
GTACATTTGAGCCCTATACGCTACATTTTCGAAACTCATAGGAACGAGGATTACGTGACAGGGTCACTTGAACTCCAGCAGATAGCTCCTGAGGCCGAAATCTGTCACAGCAATGCAACGAACTTCCACTTCGGAGACCACTCAGTTGCAGATGGTGAGGAGTTCACTGTCGGCGATATGCTTGTACGCTGCATCTCCACACCTGGTCACACAGACGATAGTATCAGCTATGCTGTTTCAGATCTATCTGTCGGGAGAGACCCTCTTGCCGTCTTCACCGGGGACACTCTGTTCGTCAATGAGGTTGGACGTACAGACCTCGTGGATATCAAGAAGCATGCCGAGATGTCGCGGAAGCTCTACAACAGCCTCCACTCGAAGCTACTACCAATGGGCGATGGTGTTATCGTACACCCCGGCCACGGTGCTGGGTCTGTCTGTGGGGGTGCCATCGGCGAACGGGAGTTCACAACAATCGGATACGAACGCAGGAACAACAAGTGGCTCCAGCTCGATGAGGAGGAGTTCGTGAAGGCCAAGCTGAGCCAAGGCCTAACGCGGGCATCATACTTCAAGCACTGCGAGCATCTCAACACCATAGGTCCACCACTGTTGGCAGAGTCGGGTCACTCGACCGAACTCAACTCCGAAGACGTTGAGGCGTTGCTCAAAGATGACGGACATCGAGTGGTCGACACAAGGCCCTCCGACGATTTCTTGAGAGAACACATTCCGGGCACAATCAGCATGACTCTCTCGAACATGGGTCTACTTGCGGGATGGGCGTTGAGCCCCAGTCACACACACTCCTTCGTGCTTGCCGCCCAGAAGGACCTCCCTGAAGCGACCGCCTATCTTCAAAGGATAGGTTTTGATAGAATACATGGATTCCTTGTAGGAGGCTTCGAAGCATGGAAAGCCTCTGGCCGAGGCACTGAACGCCTTGTGATGTACAATGCCAAAGACATCGCAGAAGGTCTCAAGAATGGTGCGCTGTCTCTCGTTGACGTTCGCGAACCTCATGAATTCAGCAAGGAGCATATCCCTGGGTCTCAATCTGTCCCTCTCACTCTTGCTGGAGCAAGCGACATTGCTGGTCTTCCAAGCGGTCCTATCGGAACCGTCTGCCCCTCAGGTGCAAGAAGCACAACTGCAGCTAGCATACTGAAGCGTCGCGGAGTGGAGTCAATTGGGGTCTACCATGACGGATTGAAGACGTGGAAGCAAGAAGGTCGAGAATTAGTCAAGGAGGACTGATATGGTGAACGTTGTTAGCGGCCGGTCAGACGTTGTGGCGGCAAATATGGTTGCTTCCTCCTCGCCTTTGGCAACGGAGGCCGGGCTTGAGGTCCTTCGTAGAGGAGGGAATGCTGTGGACGCCGCCGTCGCTGTTGCTGCCGTTCTCGATGTTGTGGAGCCCTTCAGTACTGGTTGCGGTGGAGATGCGTTTTCACTTGTCCATCTTCCTGGAGCCCCCAAGCCGCTGTGTTACAATGGATCCGGCCGCTCCGGCTCTTTGGCCACGCTGGATGATATCCTTGGTATGGGACTTGATTCGATACCATTGCGTGGTGGGGCGCCAGTCACAGTTCCTGGTGGAATGCGATTGTGGGCTGACCTCGTAACATGGCACGGCGACCTAGAACTCTCTGAGGTTCTCCATCCTGCGATTCACTATGCGCGTAACGGGTTCCCCGTTTCACCGATAATCTCGCGCAACTGGGCCGATGTAGTTCCTGCACTTCAGAATGATGAAGCTAAGAGGGTCTTCACGATTGACGGTCGTGCTCCCGGTGTTGGAGAGATGATGCGGAATCCTGACATTGCTGATGTCTTCGAGTCTGTTGGCAGAGAGGGGCCAGAGGCATTCTACACGGGAACCACTGCAAGAGCGATTGCTAACACAGTTCAGAGGCACGGTGGATTCCTCACCGAGGATGACCTTTCTGAGCATACCACGATGAAGACTGAAGCCTTAGCGGCCAATTACCGTGGTGTGGATGTCTTTGAACATCCTCCTAATGGCCAAGGATTCGCCGCCTTAATCATGCTGAACATCATGGAGCAATTCAGTTTTGATGACATCGGGCCACTTGATGTTGAGCGCTACCACCTGATGATTGAGGCGAAGAAGCTCGCTTACGCCGACCTTCACGCGCACAATGCCGACCCTGCGTTCTACGATTGTCCTTTGGACGAGCTGCTCTCTAAGAACTACGCCCGAAGGCGTGCACAGATGATTGACAGGCACAGGGCCATGAATGACTACGGTTCCGGGCTTCTATCCGGCTCCGATACTGTGTACTTGTGTACAGCAGATGCTGAGGGCAGAGCGGTTTCTTTCATAAACAGTCTCTATCGCGGCTTCGGGAGCGGACTCGTCGTTCCGGGAACAGGCATCAAATTGCAGAACCGGGGGAATCTGTTCTCCCTCGATCCCGCCCACCCGAACTGCTATGCACCGAAGAAGCTACCGTTCCACACAATCATACCTGGTGCTATCTACAGAGACGGCGATCTCTACGGCGTGTTTGGTATCATGGGTGGAGCACATCAGTCTCAGGCCCACGCCCAGTTCGTGAGCAACATCGTTGACTACAAGATGGGTCCACAGGCGGCACTTGATCATCCTCGGTTCAATCATGTCCATGAGTCGAACAAGGTGGGACTGGAGATTGGCACACCAGAGGAGATCTTCTCTGGTCTCAAGACCCGGGGTCATGACTTGCTTCCGGAACCGAGATTCGGCTTTGGAGGCGGGCAAGCGATACTTCGAGTTGAGAATGCATGGATTGGCGGGTCAGACCGAAGGAAGGATGGCCAAGCCTCTGGCTTCTAGCCCATAGTCGAGACCAAGAGACTAATGAGGAATAGAGAAGACTATCGCCTTGAGTGTGTTGTGATCAACATGAGTAGCGATGAGCCTGGGTTCAGAGAAGAGAGCGACCTTCTGGGCACGCGCAGGATCCCTGTGACTGCGTACTGGGGCATCCAGACTCTTAGAGCCCATGAGAACTTCGGCGTTTCTCTGGTTCAGCTGAAGAACTACCCAATGCTTGTTCAGGCAATGGCCATGGTGAAGAAGGCATGTGCACAGGCAAACCGAGACCTTGGTCACCTCGCTGAGGAGTACGCAGATGTCATAATCCGGGCGTGCGAGGAAATCATAGACGGCAAGCTCATGGACCAATTCATTGTGGACATGATGCAGGGGGGCGCAGGGACCTCCACAAACATGTGCGTGAACGAGGTGATAGCCTCGCGCGCCAATGAGATTCTTGGTGAACCACGAAACTCCATGGGCCCTGTTTCCGCAAACGACAGCGTGAACATGAGCCAGTCCACCAATGACGTCTATCCGACTGCAATCAAGATTGCCACTATCTTCGGGTTAAGGGAGCTGTCGTCACGACTTGAGAATCTGATCTCTGCCCTTGATGAGAAGGCCACTGAGTTCAAAGACTTGCTGAAACTGGGTCGTACCGAGATGCAGGATGCAGTCCCCATTACACTGGGACAGGAGTTCTCTGCTTGGTCTGGCGCCTTGAAGAGAGACCTCACACGCATCCAATCTGCAATTGACGTACTCGAGACGCACAACATAGGAGCCACCGCAATTGGCACGTCACTTAACGCTGACCCCGAGTACATTGAGCTTGCAGAGAACTACTTGAGAGAAGTCACCGGACTGAAGGACTTGACAACGGCTGAAAACCTGATTGACGACACGCAGAATGCAGACGAGTTCACGCATGCAAGCGGCCTGCTACGAGTCCTCGCCACGAACCTCGGCAAGATTGCAGGAGACCTGATTCTCCTCTCATCGGGCCCAACCGGCGGTCTAAACGAGATTACGCTTCCACCAGTACAGCCCGGGTCCTCGATAATGCCTGGTAAGGTCAACCCAGTGATCCCCGAGATGGTAACGCAGGTAGCCTTTCAGGTCATTGGACATGATCTCGTCATATCTATGGCCGCACAATCAGGTCAGCTTGAGCTCAATGCGTTTGAACCAGTTATTGCCTACAACTTCTTCCAGGCTCTCAAGGTGCTGAAGAATGCAATCCTGATCTTCGATGAGAAGTGCATCAAAGGCATCACCCCCAGGAAGGTTGGACTAGATGTCGTCCACAAGAGCGTGGGTCTGGTCACGGCTCTCAATCCGGTCATTGGTTACAAGGCCGCCTCCCGTGTGGCCAAGATAGCTCTTGATACGGGACGCCCAATCCGCGACATCATTCTGGAAGAGGGGATTCTTGACGCAGAGTGGCTTGATCTAATCCTCTCCCCTGAGAGGATGACGAAAGCAGGCGCACTCGAACAGAAGCGCGATTCCACACGCCGCGACGATGACTGATGGTATGAATGCGCAGTTCACGCATTCTAAAAGCGCAGTCTGGCTACTCCAGATGAACAGTCATGCACGGGCATCATCATGAGAATCTCACCGGGGAGATGCCGAGAAGCCACGACATTCAGAGCGTCTTCATGGTCGCGTTCTTCATCATCTGGCTAGTCGACTCATTCTTCCTCAGACTATCAACGCCAGCCTTCTCGATGCTGACTCTGCTCCTCCCAATCTTTCCCGCTCTACTTGTGCTTGGTGTCGCGGTACACTTCATGCGGGCTTCTCATAGAGACCTCTTCGACACGCAGATTGATGGCCTCGCGATGGGAGGTGTTTTTGGAAGAGTCCGACACCCAATGTACCTTGGAACGGTGCTCTTCTATTTCGGACTAGCAGTGTTGACGCTCTCGCTCTTGTCTCTGGCATTCTGTCTTCTGATTTTCCTGCTCTACAATCGGCTCGCAGATTACGAGGAAAGACTTCTCGACGAACGCTTCGGTGACGAGTATACCGAGTACAGGACAAAGGTCAGAAAGTGGGTTCCCGCATAGGTTGTCTTCTGTTCAAGTATCCATAATCACATCATACGCGATGTTGTCGGCGTGGTCGCCAATCCTCTCCAAGTTACGGATGGTTTCCACGAAGACTGTGTCTGCTTGAGGATCACATATTCCGTCTCTCATTCTCTTAACATGAGACGCCTTGAGTTTCCGCTCCAAGACATCCACCTGGTCTTCGAGGTTCTCAGCCACTGATGCGAGCTTCTTGTTCCTCATCTGCAGAGACTTGACGGCAGTCGAATAGGTTTCATCGACTAGATCAAACATGCTCTCAAGGTCTGCCTTCCCACTCTCGGAGAACGAAACGCCGTTCATCACATCCCTCGTCACAAGTTCTGCGATGTTTGATGCAAGGTCTCCTACTCTCTCAATGTCCGTGAGGATTGCGAGGAGCTTCACTCTCCATATGCGATCATGGTTCCCCAGTTCCTCTTCTCGTATCTTGTCTATGAAGTCCTCAGTACTCCGACAGCTTTCATCGACTTCTTCCTCTAGTGTTTCTACCCTCTTTGCATCTTCCAAGTTCTGAGTAAGCAAGGCCGTCTTACTCAAGCGAATCATCTGGATCGTCTTGTCGGCGGTTCTGAGGGTTTCTCTCTCCGACTCCATGAGAGCGGCCTGCGGGAAGTGGAGCATCTCGTCATCAAAGAAGTGCTTGCCGATGGTCTCCCCTGGTTTGTCTGGGATGAGCTTCTCGCAGAGTCTGACGGTCAGCCCGACCAGCGGGATGAAGATTAGACTAACAATGACGTTGAAGATAGTGTGAGCGTTCGCTAGTTGCCTACCTGGGTCTGCGGAGGTCAGGGTTACGACGTCCCGGAACTGTGCTAGGAACGGAAGGAAGATCGCAACTCCAACAATGTTGATGATTGTCTGTGCAATGGCCGTCCTCTTCGCGGGAGTCGTGGCTCCGATGCCTGCGAACAGCTCAAGGAAGCATGTACCTATATTGGCTCCCATGACAAGGGCTATTCCTGGTCCTAGGTCGACCGCTCCAGCTGTACTCATAGCAATGACAAGGCTTGTCGTTGCAGAGCTACTCTGGGTAACTCCGGCGATGAAAGCACCGATGAGTATCCCCATGATAGGAATCGCGCCGAAGTCATTGATGAGACTCCTGAAGAATGGATACTCGGTTGTGAGAGGACGAGCTCCATCTTTCATGAATTCCATTGCCAGGAACAAGAGGCCCAGACTGAAGAGAACAGTGCCAATGTGCTGGATTCTCTCTCTCTTGGAGAACATCCGCATGAAGAATCCTATGGCGACCAGAGGCCAGAACGCCACTCCGATATTGAACGAAACGAGTTGAGCAGTCACCGTGGTGCCTATCTCAGATCCCAGCATGATGTTCACTGATTGTCGAAACGACATCATCCCTGCGTTCACGAAGCCGATGAGCGTGAGCACCGTGATACTGGAGCTCTGAGTCATGAATGTGGCCCCTGTGCCAGCAATCATACCCTTCACTGGATTGTCGCTCACTCTCTCCAGAATTCGCACTACCCTCTTACCAGATATCTTTCCCAGAGTCTCACGGAGTAGAGTGACCCCGAACATGAAGAGCGCTAGTCCACCGACTATCTTGAAGGCTATGTCCAGTTCTGCCCACATCTCGAACGTGTGGGGGGCTTCATATGCGACATATGAAGTTTTCCGGAGGGTTGCGCCTGTTTCCGCTCTTGGTTGTGGCACTAACTGCGCTTGTACCGAGTGAATCCAGAGCACGCGTATGAAGTCACGCCTTGCTTCTCAAGTTCGTCTAGGATGAGATTCATGCCTATGCTATCAGAGCTATCATGTCCGGCAATGACAGCGTAGAGACCCTCTTTCTCACAGGCCTTCTTCACGTCCTCACTCATGTGCATACTGACAATGGTACTTACGCCTGCACTGGCCAACTTAGGAATGGCCTTCGGCCCGGCTGAAGTTCCGCCCGTAAAGAAGACATGCTTCTCCCCGACACTGCCTTCCGAGTTGCCAACGATGATCTCAGGGCCCGCACCCACTCTCTCTGCCGCTTGGTACTCAGGTATGTCTAGCAGCGCGTCTACCAAGTCACCCAACGTATCAGGGTCTTTCTCTCTCAAGTATGAGGTAATGAACTGGTATCCAAGAGAATCTGCAGGCGTGTGTGAGCACATGAATGGCATGTCTAGAAGCCTTGCGGCGTCAATCACCTGTGTATGATTACGCGGTTTTGTGGCCAGATGGACTTCCTTCAGTCTTGATGACATGGCGGACTCTGCCTGAGCGATGGGTACTCCTACGGCCGCCCACTGCTCTGGCTGAAGCCGCATGACCCAGTCAAGGTTTGATATGCCAATGCCATGCGGGTGATGAGCTAGGACCATGTCCACTCTCTTGCCCTTTCCGCCCAAGACATCCGCCAAGACCATCTCGCCGGTGCCGATATCGATTCCGCAGAGAATGCTCGATATCTCTCTGTCTTCATCACCGTAGAGAAGCCTGCAGTCTGTATACGGATTCCAGAGTACATCTCTATCGACTAGTTCCTTCTTCTTGCCCTCGAGCTTGTCGACTTTCTTCCTGGACTTCTCGAGGATTCGTTTCAACTTCTCGCGACCACGGGGATCTGCATCCATTCCCATATCCACTATCTTGCGGTAGATCTCTCCTAGCTTCATGCCTTCTGGGAGCCCTGCCTGTGGTTTGAATCTTTCTGAGAACCAAGCTTTATCAGCCATGACAGGACTTGGCTGCCTGTGATTGGGTATGGCGGACGAGGATGAACGCAAGGTCGGACCAGTCTATAGGGTCCTGACCCAAGATCTCTACTCAACTGGTTTTCACGGCGAGGAGTTCGGCTATAGGCAGGAGGAAATGTGGCGTTCCAAGAGCAGGCAGTTCTCGCGAGATGCCGATGTCATAGGGAAGACTGAGGAAGGACGCTGGGTGGCGAAGAAGGAGAAGGTGGGACCCATAGAGAGAACCGGATTTGTAATCCTAAGGCAAAGCCTCTGGAGAGATGCTGCTGAGCTAGACCGACGACTGGTAATCAAGATCTTCTCAAATCGCGGATCATGGCTTGCTACTGCTGAAGAGATGGTGGCAGATGAGTACGCGCTCAGTTTTGCTGCTGATCGCCCCCTCTTGTCCTTTGTCGTTATTGCTGAAGATACTGAGCTTCTCACCTGGGTTAGGCAACTTAGACGCGGAGGTCTTTCTACTGAGAACTATGCATTCTACGTCCTCGGGCCTGAAGGAAGATTCGAGACCTTCAGGATTGAAGGCGAACGCGCATCACTTGGCGATGACTACTCGGTGATAAGACTGAATGGCAACGAGACTGTCGCGAAGATTGACAGTAAGTTTGGTGACATCGGTGGTGAATTCACGGTTACAGTTCGTGATCCTGTTCTTGCCGAGAATGATTGGTTCTGCCGCATCCTGCAATGCTTCTCGGTTATCATCCCCTTCAGAGGAACGATGCGAGACAAGATTGACAAGGGCTTCAACAAGTGGAAGAAGGGCAAGTTCGATCCAAGCCTTCATCGGTACGAGGTCAGCCTCCTCGCCAATCCGAGGAAGCTAACACTGAAGCTTGATGAGCTGGAGGATGTGTGATGAGCAGAGCTGACAGCACTTGGCCCCTCCTCATCCCGATAGGCGTGCTTCTCATAGTGCTATTGGGCACAGGAGTGCCATACCTTCTGATTCCTGTGGTGATACTCTTCTGCGTCCTATTTGGAGGCCTCAGTGAGGAGAAGAAGATTGAAACTACGAGGCAGGAAATGGACTATTGGCAGCGGCCAAAGGATGGAGTGTATACATCTGGGTCGATGCCCGATCCCACTCTCAGTGTCGATCGACCCATCTATGACCGCCAGAAGCGGAAAGATGAAGGAATCGCTTTCGGTCTGCTGATACCACTCTTCATCTTGTCCATCGTTTGGTTCGAGAGCGGGTTCGACTGGCCCATTAGCATTCCCATATTGATTCTCGGCTTGATTTTCGTTGCGAGTGTCGCCAACTCTGTGAGCAGTCGCTCAAGAGTCAGAAGTCAGCTTTCAAGCGTTCACACCGGGACCGTTCAGGACTTGGCTGACAGGTCGGGGCTTCCTGAAGAGCGAGTTCGAAGGCACATCGTGGAAGAGAAGCGCTCAGGTGGGTCGGACATCTGGTTTGACTCCAGAACCGGCAAGATTGTCAAGGCTCGTGTAGAGTCCCGCGACGCCTCTACTCAAGGCGCATGCCCGTATTGCGGCTTTGCTCTGAGATTCGAAGACCGATTCTGCCCATACTGCGGAGCTCCTATCAAGGCCTAACTACCGGCAGACATTATTGCTGGGTATGTGTTGGTATCAAGTCCTTTCGAAAAGGATGCGTCAATCAGAGGTGATAGATTGAGTCAAGAGCAAATGCTAGAAGAACTGCAGGAGATTAGGAAGCTCCTCACGCCGGGGCCTCCCGCGCCCAAGCCGGAGGGTCTCATGGATGAGTTTAAGGATTTCCTGTCGAAGTACAAGGTGATGGGATTGGCTGTAGCCTTCATTCTGGGCCTGTACCTTGGATCGCTTGTAAACTCCCTCGTTGGGAATCTTGTCATGCCCATAGTACAGCTGTTCCTGCCGCCCGGACTGCTTTGGGAAAATATAGTCCTTGGCCCATTCAGGGTAGGAGCATTCTTCGGTGATTTACTGACCTTTCTGATTGTGGCCTTCGTGATCTTCATGCTTGTGAAGTTCACAAAGCGAATCGGAATCGACTAGGAGTCCTAATAGCCTCGCTCAAGGTCGACAGTATTTAGGAAATCTGTTCGGCCTTGGGCTACTCTCTTTATGTTCTCAATGACCTCATCCCATCGCTCTAGGTCGTCCATCGGTGATGCGCCTCTGTGAGGCGAGAGAATGACATTGTCTAGTTCGTGAAATGGGTACTTGAAAGGAAACCTCCTCCCGGCTTCATCCGGCTCTGGTCGGTAGTCGTACCACACGTCGATAGCTGCGCCGGCGATGATGTTCAACGATAGTGCCTCGTACAGGTCCTTTTCCACTATCACATCTCCTCGGGCCACATTCACCACGAGACCCTTCGCACCTAGCATTTGCAGCTCAGCCGCCTGGATCATCCCGACTGTGTTATCTGTCTGGGGCACGGCAACTATCAATGTGTCAACTTCGTCCAAGAACTGGTGGAGCTCTGAGCTCTCGTATCTTGTGGCAGGAGTTGGCACTGGAATGGCAGAATCGGCCCAGCTTCTCTTGCAGATAGAGAACTCAACGGAGAAGCCCGAGAGAAATCTATGGACCTTCGAGTTCACTGCCCCATAGCCAAGAAGACCAATGCGACGGTATCTCAGCGGTGTTGACTTGGCATGGTCGTCACCTCTTCTCCAATGTCCCTCTTTCATCCAGTTGTGATGCGGAATTACCTTGTTCGTCAATGCAAGTAAGAGAGCCACGGCGTGCTGAGCAGTGAAGTAGGTGTTCCCATGACCATTGACCAGTGTCACGTTCCTTGTAGTAGCAAGGTCTCTGAAGACAGGGATGTGGTGCTGCACCCCCACTCCGGGATTGATGAATAGTCTGAGACCTTCCGCCGCATCAAGGAATTCTCGACTCGGCCTCCATCCGACCACAACATCGGCGTCCGGAGCAAGTCTTAGCAGACTCTCTTCGTCTGTGTTCTCTGGGAAGATGAGGCTCACTCCAGAGAAATCCTCAAGACTCCTCTCAAGATACTCCCTCAGCTCCTGTCTGACATCCCAGATGAAGAGCACCTTTGTCACGGTCATCTTTGCGGTCTTGTTTGTGTGACGATTCCTCTCTTAATAGACTTCTGAGCCTTAAGATCCCATGTTGGAGGTGACAAGCGAGGAAACAATGGCGTGTGATGTAGGTTCTTGGCCCTGCATCACGGGGGCCGTTCTCACCTGCTTTGCTTCCGGGCTAATACGCCAAGAACGGAACCTGCCCCCCCCGAGTGCTCGAATAGGTGTGGCCAGAGCACAAACGAGGCTCTTGTGGTAGGAGGGGGGGAGTTGTAATGAGGGCATGTTACGAAAAACAGGGCCCCGCCGTGACACTGACCACATAGCTGGAAGCGCATCAGGAGCATTTAAGGATGTTGAACATAGCGAACCTTCAGCGCCTTGGTCTAGGCCCTCTACAGGCCGTTAGCTCCCGTTTGCTGTGTAAGCAGTCCTTTTATCTCACACATGTCATCAGGTCCAAGGTCGTCGGTGATGTTGACAGGGTCGAAGTGGTCTCTGCTTGTTCTATGCATACTACTCTGCTCCATCAGTCCCCAGCCCTACGCGATTATCGAAGAAGCATTCCTCGTGTCCCAGTCGTCGCACCCCTTTGCAGTTCAAGATCGATTGCGGGACTACTACCCTACTGACGAGTGGAGGACCTGCGCACCTGAGGAACAGGGTATGAACTCCACAAGATTGCTGGAGATGCTCTCATACATCGATGTCTCTGGGTGGCAAATGGATTCAATCATCATTGTTCGTGGCGGCTACCTAGTCTTCGAGGCCTATCCTGGGCCGCTGTATACTGCGGATTACTACCACACGCAGCAGTCGGTGACAAAGAGCTTCATGTCATGCCTAGTCGGGTTGGCCATAAGAGAGGGTATCTTACCTGGCGTCAACACCTCTGTTCTCGATCTGTTCTCAGAAAGAAGTCCTGACAACGTGGATGATAGGAAAGAACGAATGACAGTAGGCCATCTTCTGACCATGACCTCGGGAGTTGAGTGGGACGAGTCGACTTATTTCTTCAATGACACAGAACGAAACAGTCTCACAAGAATGGTTCTTAGTGAAGACTGCATTGACCACTTCCTTAGCCTGCCAATGGTTGCCGAGCCTGGAGAGCAATGGGTCTACAACAGCGGAGGCCCCATTGCCCTTGCGGCTCTAATCGAGGAGCTCTCCGATTACGATCTGATGGACTTCGCAGAGGAGTATCTTCTCGAACCGATTGGAATCGAAGGGGCTGTCATGGTAAAGACTCTCAGTGGTTACTATCAAGGCGGAGGGGGGCTCTACTTGAAGCCCCGCGATATGGCTAGATTCGGGTACCTCTACCTTAACGGGGGCCGCTGGGATGGTCAACAGGTCCTCCCACTCGATTGGGTTCTTGATTCGACTAGGTTCCAAGTCTACCTCCCCCCAAGTCTGGGTTACGGGTATCTCTGGTACCTTCATCCGGCACTCGATGTCTACCAGGCTCATGGTCGCTTCGGACAGCGGATTGCAGTGTCTCCCGAGGAAGACATGGTTGTAGCCTTCACTGCATCACTTCCAGATTTCACATACAATCCCGCGGATGAGCTGCTGCGGGACTACATCTTGGACTCAATAGTCGGGCCTCCAAGAACAGTGAGTGAGCCCTCTGGAACCACTTCCACGGGCGGAGATCACGCCACGACTTCTCTGGTTCCACTCATGCTCTCCCTCTTCGCTGGAGTCCTTGTTGTGTCCGCCCTCACTGTTGTCAGCCAGAAACGCTCTTCTAGCCCATCATGATGGAACGGGAATTCGAATCTCAAACGCTGTTTCCCGGTCGGGAAGCAGGCTGATTGTCCAGCCATGGGCCTCCACCAAACGTCTCACTATTGTAAGGCCGAACCCACGTCCGGACTTCGCTGTGGTGAAGCCTCTTCTGAATATCTTCTGTCTTGTCGCTTCAGGTATCTCCTTTCCGTCATTCCTCACTGTGATTAGGTAGTATCCGTCTTCCTTTCTTGACCTTACCTCAACTCTCTTGGGTGCTCCATGGATTATCGCATTGTCCAGCAAGTTTCTGTAGACCTGAGCCACCTTCTTCCGGTCGGCGAGAACCACTGGCAGTCTATCTTGAATGTACTCGACCTCGTCAGGTATCACAGAGTCTGCCACATCACGAATAATGGTGTCTAGGTCGACCTCCTCGGCCTCATCCACCACCGCACCGGCTTCAGCCAACGCAACCGAGTGGTCCAGCAGCTCACTCGTATCTTGTATCAGGGTCTTCAGCTTGCCAAGATGTCTGAGATCGTTCTCGTCTTCTGTGAGCTCAATGAACCCAACCATGTTGTGAAAGATGTTCTTCATGTCATGTGACATTGCATGTGCGAACTCACCTAGCTCATGCTTCTGCTTCTCGAGTAGCTCGAGCGTCTTCATCTCTTGAGAAATGTCTGCCATTACACCCTCTAGGAAGCCCTTCTCTGGGGCAGCTCTCAGAGAAAGCCGGACCCACATCTTGCCCCCATCTCTCTTGTTGATTACCAGTTCTGTTCTGAGCCGGTCCACTTCTCTGCATCCTTCCTTGAGGTCTTCCCATCTGGCTGTTTTTGCCAGATATGTCCGGAAGAAGCTCGTGTCCTCCAGTAGGTCAGTGGCTCTCTCGTGTCCCAGCAAGGCAGCAAACTGGTCATTACACTCTAGAATCAAGCTGTCTGATGCTCGCACTCTAAACAGACCTGTAAGGGCATTGCTGTACAGCTCCTTGAATCTCTGTCTGCTCTCCTTCAGCGCCTTCTCCGCCTGGTGCTTCCCAGTCACATCTTGAATGTGCGTGATGTATCCCCTTGCCTCGTCCCCCACCCTAAGGGGTGAGAACACGGACTCCAGGTAGAGAACTCCGGATTTCTTGGTTTTGTACAGATTCTGACGCTTCACCAAATCGAAATCGAATCGTTCTTCAGTCCTAATCGCGGCTCCTTGGAGCAGGCTCTCTATCACCCTCTGTGGCACGTTCGGGTCTGATGTGAGATCGAAGCCCATGATTTCCTCTTCATTCTCAACTCCGAAAAGGTCCAGCGCAGCTTTGTTAGCTGCTATGAGATTGCAGTCTGCATCGAAGAGCTCGATGCTAACGGGCGACTCGTCGAAGACAGCTCTGAACATCTCTTCGTTTGATTGGTGGAGCTCCTCAGTCTTCCTTTGCTCCGTGACGTCTTCGAGATGCACTATGAAGCCTGAAAGGGATTCCTCCGATTCTTCAATCTTCTTTATGGTTCCCTTCGCGAGAACAGCATGGTCGTGTTTGGATTGAAGAGCATTCACCCTTCTTAGATGCCCCATGTCCAGTCTATACTCGAACTGGGCTTCACCCTTCTCCTCGAGGCTCCCGAGAACACCATCAGGAAGGTCCAATCCTCTGAAGAGGTCCAATCCAACAAGTGACTCCTTCTTCTCCACGCCGAAGAAATCCAATGATGCGCTGTTCGCGTCGATAAGTGTTCCTTCTGAATCAAAGAACGCGATCGCCGTCGGGGAGCTGTCGAAAATGTGCTGCCACCACTCCTCTCGAATCATTAGTGACCTGCTCACGAGGCCGTCCGTGTAACTCAGGCCATCTACTGTCAGTATCTCTCTTGCGGAGCAAAGGACTGAGACTGCTTCGCCTGAATCGTCGACAATGACACTCTCGTGGCATTCAATCGTTCTCAGGGCGCCTTCACTGGTTACTATCTCCATGATGCACCCTGGTGATTGGCTCTCGGGATGCTCCATCAAGTTGGTTAGGTAGTTTCTTGCATCATTCCTTCTTTCCTCCGCCACGAAGCTGTCCAACCAGTTCTTGCCCACAATCTCGTCTTCCCGGAATCCAAGCAGACTGCAGCCTTTTCGGTTGATCATGGTTACATTGAATGCTCTGTCAAGAGCAAGTAGGACAGTGTCTGCCAGTTCTAGGTATCTGCGTGCCTTGTCTCTTTCTTCTTCAAGAAGGCCTTCTGCCTTCTTTCTGTCTGTTATTTCCGGCCCTGCGCTGATAATACCCACAACGTTTCCGGTGGCATCTCTAAGGACTGCGTCATACCATTCAATGATCTTCTCCCCGGAGGGAGTAAGGACCGATCCCTCCTCTTTCACATCTGGTGAAACCTTTCCATCCAGGAGGTTGTTGAGGTACGATTTGATGTGCTTTCTATCGCGCTTGGGAATGAACTCCCTGACCCAGTCCTTTCCTATCAGGTCTTCTTCACGAGTCTCCAGAACCTCACAGGCCTTCCTGTTGGTCATCGTGATCTTCAGGTTCTTGTCAAACGCGATGATGACCGTGCCCGCAGTGTCAAGGTAGGTCTGAGCTCGAATCTCCGTTTCAGCTAATGCTCTTCTCGTTCTTCTCTTCTCCACAGCTGTAAGGATGTAGTAGGAGAGTTCTGCGTAGAGGTTCTCGATATTCGTGGCTGACTTCCTGATGTAGTAGTCGGCCCCAAGGTTCAATGCTTGAATGGCGAATTCCTCTCGACTCTTGCCTGTGAATATGATAACAGGTATGTCCTTCCCCTTGCTCCTGATGTGCTCTAGGACTTCAAGGCCACTATGGTTCTCCTGAGCAAGGTCAATGTCACACACAGCTGCATCATAGGCCTCCGAATCGAGCATATCAATTGCCTCTCCGTAGGTCTCAGCAGTCGCAACCTCGTACTCAGAGCTCTGCCTCTTGAGGAATTTCTGGCTCAGTTCAAGATGGACAGTATCATCGTCTAGCATCAACACACGGACTGCCATTGGTGGCAAACAACCCCCTGAAGATTCGGCATCATAGATGGAGTTTCCACTTATTATCTTTCAGAGGAGCGAAGCCCGCGTCGGGCAAGCCGTGCAAACCTTAAATTGCTCTACCCACAACCGTTGGACAACAAGGGAGGTTTGTGTTTGCGTATCCCAGTTCTATCCGGAATCGTCGAAGGCCTAGGTACTTTCTTCAGAACCAGAAGGTATGTTGCCTATACGGCTGTGTTTGTGGTAACGGTGTTTCTGTCTTTCTTCACGTCGCTCCTCATGACTTGGACTGCAGGAACCTCACTCCAAGACATTCTTGTCTACTTCTTCGCATACCTCGGTTCGACCGGAACTATCTACTTCGCAATTGGAACACTTCTGACAGCTGTCGGTGCTGACCGACTTTGGATTACCAGACGCGGTCGCGGAAGTGTGACTGAGCTCAAGGGTGTTGCATGGATGGCAGTGTCCTTCGCCATCTCTGTATTCATGTCCATTATCCTCGGCGCCATTGCTCTGGTGTTCTTCGCAATGTTCTGCTGGGTTGGATGGATTGCGTTTCAGGCCTACCTGTCTGCCCGCACAAGTCTACGCGTTGCCAGTATTGCTGAGCCGAAAAAGGGAGGAATCCTTCTTGGTGCAGGCAGTTTCCTCATACTCCTGATTGGACTTGGGATTATCGCAGCCGAGGCCCTAGCTGCCCTCTACTTGATTCCCAATGATGTCTTCGGACTTGGGACTACAATTGGGTCGATTCTTGGCTCAGATGCCATTGGGAATGTCCTCCTACAGCAGACCCCATTGATCGTGGCGTATGCAGCCATGGGTCTGTTTGCCTTGGTCATGCTCGTATCATTCGTGAGACACTCCGGAAGGGGCGCCGCCCTCAATATCGCTCTTCTGACGCTCTTCATTTCACTCTATGCCGGATACTTCCTCGTGAATGTTCTCAGGAGAACTGATGCCTTTGGCATGACTCCAGTGGACATTGCCATGTCCATCTTCTTCCTCCTCTACGCAATGAGTGGCATTGGTAGAACAGTCACTGACGCCGTCGAAGATTCGAGATCTCGTCTGCGCGATTTTGGTCCCTTGATGACCTTCTTCCTTGCCAGCGGGTTCTTCTTCGTAGACAGCATCATTGCCGTTTCTACAACTCCGGGAACCACGATTGCCGCGTGGCTTGATCCAAGCACCGGTCTCTTGGCAAACAACTACGTCTTGTTTCTCTTCCGTGATGTCGCAAAGCTGATTGCCTTCCCACTCACGGCTATCTTTGCGGCTTTGTACTACCTCAGGGTGGAACGCACAGAGAGAATCATTGATCGGGCAAAGGAGAGAGGAGAGACCTTCACTGCCGATGAGGTAGACAAGGATCTTGCTAAGCGAGCACCAGAGGCTGGTCAACCTTGGCCATCCGAACGCGCAACTGGGATTGAGGAAGGCCGACAGGGTCACGACCTGTCCGAACCAGACTCTGATCGCATGACCGTTGACAGAAGTCGAAGGCTTGGGAAGGCCAAGCGATTCGGCGAGGATGACGAGGACGAAGACTAGTCTTCCTCCAGACGAGGGGCTTGACCCCTCGCTCCTCCGCCTCATCCCCTCTCCTGCCAGGAGTAGAGCCTCACTCCTAGGTATGTCCAAAGAGGGTAGATCATGATTTGCAGAGCCGCAAGTAGGTCGGTGAGCCCGGCTGTATTGCTTGACTCGAAAGCGAAGATTCCGGAGTTGATCATGAGGTCTCTGCCTGAGGTTATTGCGGGATAGAATGGTGTCCAGAACCAGTCCATGAAGGGCATGTTCAGATACAGCGTCGTACTTGTGAAGATTATGACGGAGAGACTGAACAGCGCCAGAATCTTGCCAACTGGTAATGCTGTTCTTGACTGGACTCGCCTATCTATCGCGTACGAGATGACAGCGAAAGTCACCAGCAGGAAAGGATCAATGAGGAACGTCATACTCCCATTCCATCTGCTAGAGAACCATGGAGACAATCACGAGGAACATCAGTATGAATGTGGCCACTGCGCAGTTCACGCAGGCGCCCTCTTCGATTTCCTTCTTATCGCGCTTGCTAAGTTTCTGTGACTCTACGACATCCTCTTTTTCATCTTCAGTCAAATGGTGGCCTCCTTCTGACTTCAGTGACAAGGAGTGTTTTAAAGCTACGGCTTGTGTTGGATGGCCTTCTCCATCTCTATCTCGTCCCTGATAGGAATGCCATCTATCCCGACTTCAGGAATCGATGGCTTCAACTCCCTGGACCTGGCAATGGCATTCTCGTGAATCTTGACCACTTCAAATCCCATTGATCTGTAGAATCCTATGGCAGCACGATTGTCGTTGGTGGTGGTCAGCCAGACTCTCGAGCACCCCTTGCACGATGCAATCTCCTGTGCCTTCTCGATAAGCAGCGTGGCAACTCCCTCTCTTCTAGTCAAGCTTACAAGACTCAGAATCTCCATGTCCTCTTCTATTCTGTAGATCAGAAGTCCTGCGACCACGCCTCTCTTCACTGCGGCAATGCCTGGCAGCTCTAGGGCATTGTATACTCTTCCTCTCGTCACTATCTCGGTGCCGCCCCAGTACTCACTGAGGATTGAGGATACCCAAGGTTCATCTGCTTTCGTTACTGAGCGTATTGCTAGACGCATAATCTGACCGTCTGTACGTGTCTGCTCCAAATGATTTATGTCGTGCTGTAGCATAAGCATATGAAGGACACGCCGAAGGAGGTATCTCCCATCTACAATTACGCCGAAGTGACCATTCGAAGGGCCGAACTGGCTGAGGTTGATGTAATCAAGTCCATCATCAACGAGGCATACGAGCCTGTCAAGAAGAAGCTCTCAAGAATGCCTGCGGCCTTGATTGAAGGTCTGGACAAGATATCTCGACACATTCAGATGGGCGACCAATACGTCGCTCTTGTTGGAGACCTTGTAGTGGGAACGATGCGCGTTCGTATCAGGGGGAGTATAGGAGTAATAGCTCGTGTTGCCGTTCGAGAGAGCTTCAGAGGCAGAAGGATTGGCACAATGTTGGTCGACTACGCCGAGAACCTGATATCCACAAGAGGCGCACAGACAGTTGAGATTGAGGTCTACGGAGCAGTGGAGATGCAGCTCTCATTCTATCATCGTCTAGGCTATGTTGAGACTGGGAGGATGGAGCGTCTTGGCGAAGTGATTGTGGTTATGACGAAAGACCTCTCAGAGTCCCCCGCATCTGACGAAGAAGACTAGGGTATGATCTCGCAACCATTATTGAATTCAGGATACTGGAAGTTCTCCATGTCCACCATCCCGGACTTCACAAGATCCCTAATTCTAGGCAGCTGCACCTTCAACGCTCCTGTCAGGTGTGTGACCGTGTCGCAGACCTTGCGGAAACCGTCCTGTCCCCAGAGTCGTTGCTTGTTGGCGAAGAGACATCGTCCTCCGCAGACGGCGAATTCGCTGCAGGATGGACACGGCTCATCAACCTGCATTATGTCCTTTAGCTCTGCAGGTTCTGTATATCGGATGTCGCCAACGATGGAGAATTCCCAATCAGGTGATATAGGGCAGACACCCACCCTTCCATCGACATGAATTGCAAAGGTGTCAATGCCCGAACCACAGCGAAGCCTTGATGGTTCGCCTGTCAGTAGGGAGTAGGTCACCGGCAGGAATGGCACAATGCCTTGCACCTTGCCTCCCTCCATGGCATCGACCCACTCTCTTGCGAGCGCAGTGATTCCCGGTTTGTAGGAATCCTTCACCCATCTGTCGAAGTTGGTCCAGTTTCCTTCTGCGTCCCAGATGACGTTAAGCTGCCAGTGAACATGCTTGAATCCTCCCAGATCAAGTAGATGCCTGACGTCTCTGTAGATGTCCGTCTGCTCTGACACTGCCATCCGGGCCACTATGTCTCCCTTGTACCCGATAGAGTTGAGGGACTGGACATTTGCGAGTACTCTGTCGTAGACTCCCTCTGAGCGATAGAAGTCTGTGACTTCAGGCCTTCCATCAATGGACACAAGAATCGAATGAAACCGGTGTAGGTAGTCCTCTGGAACCTGGTGTAACAGAAGTCCATTTGTCTGGAGCATGAATCTAGTGTCTGGAAACCTGTCCAGGAGCTCAAGAACAAGAGGGATTCTTAACAGAGGCTCTCCGCCGTAGAGCATCAACTGGAAGTCTGGGTCCTTCGATAGGAAGTGCTCAAGTTCGTCGATTGTGTATTTGAGTTCGGTGTCTGGTCCAGTTTCTTCTCCACCATGACAATAGATGCAGTTCAGGTTGCATCTGCGAGTGAGCACAAGATGGTAGTTCAATGCCAGCGCCCCATTACTGGCTGCGGAAGAGACGAGGGATAAGGCTGTTTCGCATCAGTGCGGTTGCTGACCTATCGACAGCCTTAAGATTCCAGAGGAGTTGCCCACCTCCGGTGCCTCTGAGTTGAAATCATCAAGACTGCTCATATTCGGCCTTCTGGTCCTTCTGATACTGCCTAACGCAATTGGAAGCAGGCAGTCAATGGCAACAGTGGAGTCATCTCACGTAGTTGCAGATGATGGGCTCATAACTGGCGTTCCATATGTCTGGCAGGAGATCAACGGTTTCTGCGCTTGGGCCGCTACAGCAATGGCAATGCAGGCAGCAGGAGTCGATGTAGATCTCTACGATGTTTTCGCCGCGTCTAGCATTGGATTCTCCTTTGCTTACTTCAGTATCAATGATACACGACTTATGTTCCCGGGAGCTCTCTACGCGCAGGTAGAGCCCGCCCAATTCCTCTCAGACCTGTACGGTCTAAACTACACTCTCTACCTTGGCAGTGATATCGACGGTGTCGAGCAAGCGGTTCAGGTTTATGAGATGCAGGGCATCAACATCGGCTTGATTGACGGACAGCAGGAAGCATTCGCGCTAATGCGCTCCACCATAGATGACGGCTATCCTCTCCTCATCAGCGTGGATCCAACTTGGCTCCCATCTGACGATTACGACATTCTGAGAGAACAGGGCTACACAGGAGGAGCTCACGGAGTCTTGATTGTCGGCTACGATGACGCTGCAAGTGAGGCCATTATACTCGATCCCGGTGTCGGTTCGTTTGGAGACGACTTTGGCTATCCTCTTGATGGCAGAGGCAACTACACAGCAATCCCCTACACACAGCTGATTAACGCTTGGTCCAATCGCTACTGGATTGCTAACACATTCACAGCTGGTACATATCAGGTGCCAGACTACAACGTTGCACTCGGACGAATGGTGCGTGACAAGCTTCTTGGAGTGGGAACCACCTACTCCCCAAGCAGCGCAAACGCCTACATAGGGAAGTTCGGCTACAAAGCATTCTATGCAATGAGTGATGACTTCCTGGCGGAGAGCCTCATAGACTACCTCCACATCTTTGATGGCGCACATGACGAGCAGAATCTCAAGGCATCTGTAATCCTTCTCTTGGGACTCGGACTTGAGGCGCAGCTGACTGTGCAGTATCTCTCATACCGGACAGCCATTGAAGCTCTGCCGCATCTAATGCCTGACGAGAACCTGACGGCCTTCTCTCTTGCTGCAGAGGAGGCATTGGATGACTTTGATGTTCTTGACGACAATTCCACATTGGTGTACTTCGGAAACCTGACAGCGGCCACTGGATTCCTGGCTTCAACCTTCAGAACTATAGCTGACCTCTACAACTCAACAGGAGACCTTGAGGGCTCCATCTCCATCTACCAGTCTACTCTATCACAGCTTTCTACACACCTGCGGGCAATTGGCGACTCGTGGAAAGCAGCAGGTGAGGCGCTGAGGGAGATCTGGCCCTACCAGGGTCTAGGGGCATACGCTCCATTACTGGCCTTTGCAGGCGGTGGTGTTGCTGTTATGGCTGTTGTAGCATTGTGGTGGATGAGGAAGCGCCCCTCGCAGTAGGTCCTACTCCTCACCTAGAGTCTTCAGCATCTCTGCCAGTTCATTCGTGGGTAACCTGCAGTTGTGGTCAACACAGACGTGCGCTGTTGCTCTTCCGTTTAGTGGAGTATGGTACTTCGTGTAGGACGCCAGACGCGTAGTTGCTGCCGACTGCTCCTTGTTCGCTCTGAGAATCACTACCTTGTTTGGGATGTATCGGCTCCTGAGGGCATCAATCATCTCATTGAGTTCCTCGTTTCCCTCGTGACCTGCTAGAACCACTTCGAATGTGGTTCCTGCTGCAAACTCCAGACCGACGAGCATCATAGAATACGCCGAATGCATCTCGACAATCTCTCTAGAGAATGCCTTGACTGTTTCCCACGCCTTGTTCTCCATCTCTGGATCACCGAGTAGCCTAGCCATTCTCACCAGATTGTACATGGTGACAGAGTTGCCCGATGGTATGGCACCGTCGTAGACTTCTCTGCGTCTGGCCAGCAGCTCTTCGGAATCGTCTGAGGTGAAGAAGAAGCCTCCTTGTCTTGAATCCCAGAAGTGACTGATGACATGGTCAATCAGCTTCTTCGCGTCTTCAAGGTACTTCGGCCTGAACGTAGATTCGTAGAGTTCGACGAGGGCCCAGAGCACGTATGCGTAGTCGTCCAAGAATCCAGGGATCCCCACATTGTCTTGCTTTACGTAATGGAGGAGCCTCCCGTCTTGGTTTGTTAGTCGGTCATTCAGGTATTCCATGGCCCTCTCGGCCAAATCTGTGAATGCGCTGTCACCTAGAGCAGCTCCGGCCTTCGCCAATGCAGCAATCATAAACCCATTCCAGTCGGCCAGTATCTTCTCGTCACGTGAAGGCCTGACCCGCTTGCCTCTCCTTTCCTGCAGCTTCGCTCCTGCTGAGGCGATCAAGGAGAGAACCTCCTTCTGCTCTATACCGAGACTATCGCTGATGTCCTGAATGGAAGCTGCTTCGTGCAGGACATTGAGCCGAGTTGGCTCTCCAGTAGCCTCTTCCTTGAAGTTGCCCTCGGCTTCAATGTCGTAGTGCATGGTGATGACCTGGAACTCTTCGTTGCTAAGGAGGTCTGAGATTTCGTCTAGGGCCCAGACATAGAACTTCCCTTCTACACCTTCACTATCAGCATCCTCAGCAGAGTAGAATGCTCCGTCTGGACCAAGGAGGTCTCTCACCACATACTCCTTGATTTCTCGAACCGTGTCTGCGAAGATGGCTTCTCTCGTAATCTGGAATGCTTCGGTATAAGCCATCATGAGACCTGCCTGATCATAGAGCATCTTCTCGAAGTGAGGGAGCAGCCAAGCGGCATCAGTGGAATAGCGATGAAATCCATAGCCAATCTGATCGTAGATTCCTCCCTTCCGCATCTCTCTGAGCGTGTTGAGAACCATGTCCAGCGACCTCTCATTCCCGGTCCTCTTCCAGTGCCGCATCAGAAGCAGTAGATTGTGAGGTGTTGGAAACTTGGGTGCGTTGCTGAACCCTCCACGCACTTCGTCGTATCTTCTTGAGAGTTCGCCAACACCGGCGTCAACGGCAGCAAGATCAAGCTGTTCTCCTGACCTATCTCCACTAGTCCCCGACAGAGCATCTCGGACACGACCCACCACCTCCTTGATATTCTCCTGTTCCTTCATCCATAGGTCTCTGATTCGGTCTGTGAGGTCGAGAAGACCGATGCTGTTGTATCTGGTCTTCTTTGGCAGATAGGTTGCAGCGAAGAAGGGCTCCTTCTCCGGTGTCATGATGATGGTCAGCGGCCAACCTCCACGGCTGGTCATCATCTGGGCTACATGCATGTAGACGCCGTCAATATCAGGACGCTCTTCTCTGTCGACCTTGATGTTGACGAACACATCGTTCATCTTCTCTGCGACTTCATGGTCCTCGAACGACTCATGGGCCATTACGTGGCACCAGTGACAGGTGCTGTATCCGATTGACAGGAAGACTGGCTTGTTCTCTGTTCTTGCCTTCTCGAAGGCCTCTTCTCCCCAGGGGTACCAGTCTACAGGATTGTGGACGTGTTGCCTAAGATAGGGGCTACTCTCGTCCTGCAGGTGGTTCTTCTTGAGGTCACTGTTCATCTGAATACCCACATGGGCATAGGCCGCTCCAGTTTTAACTATTGTGAAGCAGCGACTCCCTAGAACAGAACGCATCATGCTGTTTCACTGGGAGTCCAAGTTGTGGTTGAGGCGTCAGCACCTTCATGGTATGAAATCCTCATCCGTCAATCTCTTTATGCGTGAAGACCCCGGATAGCACATGAAGCTCGCAGTAACCGGCAAGGGCGGCGTTGGTAAGACAACGATTGCCGGCACGCTAGCTCGGCTCTTGGGCCGTGATGGCATCAGGATATTGGCAGTTGACGCAGACCCCAACTACAATCTCTGGACCTCTGTTGGAATCGACGCCGCCGCTGCCCAGACAATCAAACCGCTTCTTGAGATTGAGGAGCTGGTTCGCGAGCGGACAGACACCCCCCTAGTGGAACTGATGGGTTCGTTCTTCCGATTGAATCCTAGGGTCGATGATCTTGCCTCCAAGTATGCCGTAGAGGGGCCTGACAATGTCAGTCTTCTCGTAGCAGGCACTGTCAACATGGGCGGGCAAGGATGCATGTGTCCTTCCGCGGCTCTTCTGAAGAGCTTGATTAACCACTTGGCTCTTGAGGGTGATGAGGCCTTCATCATGGACATGGACGCTGGCATCGAGAATCTGGGCAGAGGGACAACAAGAGGAATGGACTTGCTTCTTGTCGTTGTTGAACCAGGAATGAGGTCCCTTGAAACCCTTGATCGAATCAAGGGACTGGCTGAGGACATAGGTCTTAGTCGGGTGGTGGCAGTCGCGAATCGAGTGATGGATGAAGAAGACCGCTCGGTGGTTTCCAAGTACTTGGCAAGTAGAGAGATTCCACTCATCGGAGTTGTACCCTACGACAACGAACTTAGGAGAGCTGATATGAGTTCCCAAGCCCCACTTGACTACTGCCCTGACTCATCAGCCGTGAGAGCTATCCATGATCTCAAGACGTCGATTCTAGATTATCTCCGGGATCTCTTGCCTTCAGCGGAGTCGGGCTCATAGGGCAATGAGGTGTTCGTTTCTCCTCACTATGAACCCTCTCTTCTCTAGCGATTTCACGTGATGTTCTATCATCCACGTTTCAAACTGTAGGAAGACAGGGTCAGTCAAAGAGGGGTATATGATTGGATTACCAGTCACTTCCTGGATGGATCTTGCGCCGTCTTGTATCGCCAATAGAACAAGATCCTCTCTCAGGTCTATCTGATGTTCGTATGCATCGAGAGCTCCGCTGTAGTCTGTGACAAGAGGGTTGGGCAAGTGCCCGCTAACGATTCCTGTGTACTCCTTCTCTTTCAACAGCCGAATCGAGTTTCTGAATTCGTCGATTGATGAGTTCGGGTGTCCATAGTACGGCCCGAACTCGGTTAGGTCAATGTCTGCTCCAAAGACTAGGTTTGGTTCAAGCAGCTCAATGCACATATGATCCGGAGTGTGTCCTGGAGTATACAGCACTCTCAGAGTCGTGTTCCCGTTGCTAAACTTGTCTCCATTGGAGAGGATTTCGTCACATCGGCCGTCGTCCAGCGCCCCGTACATCTTCTCATTGACGAGACGTTCCCATAACGGTCTGACAGGGTTAGATCTGCTGAAGCCAAGAAACTCCTTCATCTTCTCCTTGTCATTGAAGAGAGGGGCAGTGATGTCGTTTGCGGCAATCCTACACCTGGATAGTCGGTGAATCCGAGTTGCGTGAACGATGTGGTCGGGATGGATATGGCTCAGCACTATGGTGTCGATGTCATTGAGCGAGAGGTCTATCCCATTGAGAAAGCGTCTTAGTTCCTCAATGGCGCATCCTGGATCGACTACTATGGTCTCGTCTCCCATGACGACAAGTGTGTTGCAGCGCGGAAACGCTCCTCCAATGATAACGTAGCTATCGTCAGCGAGCTCATAGTGTGTCGTGGTTTCCACCTCACACTACAAGTGAACTTAGAGCGTAAGGGCCGCCCATCTGCTGACAACCGGTCTGTGTCTAGACTGGTCTAACCTTGACTTCTGCCTCAGCGCGCATTGCATTGCGCCAGGTTCCGTATGCTCCCCAGGTGATGTAGATAGTGAAACAGAACACCAAGAACATAATCAGCATGATGTTTACCACATCGGTCCTCTGCGGAATCAACCCTGCATCTAGCGTGTCAACCCACATTCCCGTCATCACGAGGAGGACAAGAGGAACCGTGAGAATCATCAAGAGGAAGAAGACACCAAATGCCCTTCCAGGCGATTTCTGGATCAATCGGGCAAAGACTCCTAGGTACGGGTGCTTCTGCCAGCGCTGTCCATCCTTCACAATCCAGAAGATGATGAACACTATAATGGCACCGATGAAGGGGATTAGGGACAGTTCAAACCACATAGTTTGGGGACTCCTATGCGTATGATTCCATTTGCCGACAAGTGTTGCCTATAAAGGCTGTGGTCGCTGACCATTGCTACCAGATATGTTATGCCATTTAAGTCCACGCAACCGCGTAACTGGTATGGATTTTCCGTTCAGCCCTCAATCTCGTCTCCCTCTTCTTCGCCTAATCCACTCCTTCTTCTTGAGAGTAGATCCTCGGCTGTCTCCCACACTGCTGGGTACACCTGGTGATCGACCCTACGCGCCTTTGCTGGAGAGTGAGGCTCTTCCTTCGCAGGCTGACTATTCAGACTCATACGGACTGCTGTGGTCAGGTTGTGAATGTAGAGATTGATGAAGAAGCCAGCGCTACGCGGCGAGTTCTTCAGTTGCTCAAGACTCCTGCACCCCTCACACTCGCATTCTCGCAACCGAGCTTCTCTTACGGGTATAGCCCGAGAGTCGACTAGGTATCTCCGTCTAGCCGCCAAGTAGAGAAGCAGTGACGTGTCTACGCTGTCGGCCATCATCTCGTGCAGGTAGTAGTTGATCAGTCCGCTTCTCGGAAGGCCAAAAATGTGGAGCCACCGTTTCTTTGTCGCATCTCTCACGTGCCTCACTGTTCGCTCAAGAAGGCTCTTGGAGTGATGATAGAGGGGAATCGCGCCCCCCAAAGCGAATGTTCTGACTCCAAGGCTTCGGTAATGGTCCAATAGGTCGTCAATCACTGGCTTCTCTATGCCTTGGACTACACCCATCACCTTTCCCGGATTGATGATGTCAAGGACCTCTGACATGTTTTGCTTGATGCGGTCGATCTTCTGCGCAACCTCCTCTTGGGAGTCGCTTGGCAGGACAATCTCATCTGGTGACACAAACACATCTGCTCCAGAGAGGTCGTAAGCCTCAAGGATCTCGCTCACGCTCAGCTCAATGTCAATCTCTATTCCAAGTTCTCTGGAGAGACCGGCCTTCCTCGCCTCCATCTCGAAAACACCTGTATCGGCCAGCAGCCGAACCTCTTTTGGGAAGCCGAGTTCGATAAGCCCCTCTTTCAGAGTCCCGCCTGAGTTGATCACGGAATTCATCCAGTTGCTTTCTGACTTGTAGACATCGTATGCAGTGAAGAGCACTGCGTCAGTAAATGTCCAATTGATTAGAGGCTCCTCTCGGAAGATGCTGTTAACACAGAAGTGGTTCTTCGGCACGACACGAGACAGCGTGCTTGTTTTCCCCAGTGCCCTCACGAATGCCCGCCCCCGAGTGACAGAGGTCACTCATCTGTTAGGTTCGAGGACTGCCATATATAAACCGGCCAATTCAGCGTGCCTTGTACTTGAACTGCCGATCGAACATCTTCTCAAGGTCAGAGAGAGTCATTGCGTCTTCTGGTGTCTTGTCGTTTCTGATTGAGGTTATCCTGGCGAATCTGAGTGCTAGGCCCGACTTGTAGGTTGAGCTCTTCTGGATCTCTGACGCAACGACCTCCACCACGATTTCTGGCTTAACTCTGACAACGCCCCTCGATTCAGAAGTCTTTATCCTCTGGAGGCGCTCGGTCATCTGCTTGAACTCCTCGTCGGTGAATCCCTTGAAGGTCTTCCCAACAATCTCGAATTCGCCGCTTTCCTCGTTCCTGACTGCGAGGTGATAGTCTGACAGCCAGTTACTTCGGCGTCCGTGACCCCATTCGGCCGCCACAATAACGAGGTCGAGAGTGTCCAGCACGTGCTTGATCTTGAACCAGAGCTTGCCTCTCACGCCCGGCACATAAGCTGAAGAAACCTTCTTCGCCACCACTCCTTCATGGCCTAGACCTTTGCTATGCTCGAAAAACTTGTTCGCGGCCTCTTGGCTCCGAGTGACCAGGTTTTCCACCAAAAGCCTATGTGGCACATTCTCACTCAGCAGATTCCTTCTTGCAGAGTATGGCTCATCGGCGGTCGTCTTTCCATCTTGGACCAGTATGTCGAACAGGCTCAATGACAGGCTCACTTTCTCAGCCATCTCGTCTACATCGCGAGTTCGGCCGAATCGCCTCATCACAACCTGGAAAGGATACGGAGTCCCTACTTCGTTGATGGCCACGACTTCTCCATCTAGGACGCACTCCTGCAGGTCTATCTCGTCTACTACAATCTGCGCGATTTCTGGGAGGCTCTCTGTCACGTCGTTCAGTCGCCTTGAGAATATCCGAACTTCATTGCCGTACTTGTGAATCTGTACTCGTGCACCATCCAGTTTCAGTTCAAAGGCGAACTCATCACCGCCTTCCTCCATGACTTCCTTCACTGATTCTGCAGGTGTTGCGAGCATTGGCTTCACAGGGCGGAAGAGCTCAATTGATACTGCAGCCAGCCCCTTCTCTCCTTCCGCCGCAGACAAGCGGGCAACCTCACCCAGATTCCCAGAGAAGCTCCAAGCTCTTCTTGCTAGGTCTTCAGATACTCCGAAAGCCTGTGCTATTGCCTCTAGGAGGAGACCTTCCGACAATCCTGTTCTTAGATCTCCCAGGATGAGAGATGTCAGATACCGAACCTCAATACTTGACGCATCGGAAAGCAGTCCTACTAGGAGTCCCTCCTTCTCCCTTGACGACCCCTTCCCACTTGCCTCAGCCATCTTCTCGAACGAGCTTCCAACGGAAGTGATTGTAAGCGGCTCTTGGAAGAGTGAGGTCTGAACAGAGTGTTCCTTAGAATCGATGAGGGCCGCCAGTGCTACGCCAACATCGCCTCTGTAGTGCTTCATGATGTCCTTGCCTTTCACGTCCATGAGGAGGCCAATTGCCTTCATGACCCCACGCCAGGAGATGTTTAGTGAGCGAGTGTCGCTCTCGGGGAATATTCTTCCAGAGAGGAAATCAGCGGTCAGAGCCACATCTTCAATGTCGAGTTCTTTCAGGAAGTCCGCGGCCAAGCTCTTCTTGAGACTGCGCTTGGGCGTCTTGCTCATCTCCTCAAGGGTTTCTGCGAAACGTCGGAAGTTCATCGTGCCTAGAGTGTACGTACAACGCTACACCTATAACTTGTCACATCAGTATCGAGAGCGGTCGATAGTGAATGGGTAGCGTCTGGTTGTCTAAGAAGGCCTTCCTCTATTTCGGTGGGGTCTTCATAATTCTCCTCGGCGGGGCGATAGTCTACTTCGCTCCATACCACTACCTCAACTTCTCCATGGGAGAGGGGTCCGTGCGCACCTGGGACCAGTGGGAGGCCTCTGGTTACTATCCAAGGATAGAGGTCTCAGTATCGTGTCGTCCCGGTAACGAATCTGTGGTTCAGATAGACGTGCAGTTCCAAGAAAACGTGACTCTCGCTACCACGTTGGTGAACCTGACCCTGACGCCTGATGACAGAGTGATAGGACCTGAGCAGATCATCTACGAGACGTCAGTAGTTGTGGATCTCTTGGCCGGCAACTACACAGTTAGAGTGGTCAATCTGGAAGGCCTTGGACAGACCGATCTTGGCCTCAAGCAGATAAGCGACAACCGTCTTTGGATTGTAACCGGGGGTTCCATGAACATCATTGGTGTTGTCATGGGCATTCTGGGCTATCTTGTACCCGGAACCTTCTTGCCAACTGACAGCGACATGATTGTCGAATGGGGCTACGATGAGGAAGAACAGGAGTACGTTCCCAACTCCTGATATCAACCGGGTGTTACGAGGATTGTACACAATCTCTTGTGTGTCCAGCGAGCCTCGTATGGTATGGACGACGAGATGAAGTGGCTTCTGAAGGGGAAGCTGGTCTGTGACTTCCGCGGGTTTCCACTAGGACGAGTAAGGAAGGTGTGGTTTGACGAGAGTAACGGACCGCTGGTTATTGTTGAGAGGGGGTCTCGTGAGAAGTCAGTCAATGCTTGGGAGGCCATCCCTCTACGCGCAGTCGACTCCGTTTCAGAACACGTGAGGTTGAAGCCACCATCATTTGCAGAATGAGTCGGAAGGAGTGAACAGCTCTCATGCACCATGAAATGCATGCTCAATGGAACCTTGTAGAGAATCAGATCTTGATTGCTGCGGATTCTGAACCGATTCGCATTCATGTCTTTACTAGTAAGAGATGCATATTCTGTGGCGACGCTCTCGATGTTGCCAAACATGCCGCGAAGCGGTTGACGCGTTGTGCTAATCAAGTACGCGTGGTTGAGACTGACATCAACGAGAGACCCGAGCTTGTTGAGAAACTAGATATCGTTGCACTCCCAACAATCATGGTCGGCAAGACGCGACTGGTTGGGGTTCCCACGGCCAACGACATCGAGCGGCTTGTCCATCTTTCAGTCATCGGGGATGGTACTGACTAGCAGAAGCTCAATCCAAGAATCACCCATGCGTTCTCTTTCATGATCAGCCTGGAGGTTTCCACGTTCAGGTCAATCAGATTCAGAGAGGCCATTAGGTCAGGGTACTGACTATGATACCCTGAGCCAAAAACAAGCCCTCTAACGCCAATGTCTTGGATGAGTGAGTCAAGGAACACTCGTAAGGGGGACTCGACCAGCTTGATGAAGGTTGTAGAGAGTTCCAGCCATACGTTGCGTTTGGCAGTCAATGGGATAATCTGTGGGAATCCGAAGACGCCCCCCATGTTCAGGACAACAAACCTACCTTCTGAGTGAATCGTTGAGACTCTGTCAATGAGGCTAATCGTTTCGCTCAGCAGAAGGTCGTTATTGAAGTATACGGGTAGTTCACTACGAACCGCCGCGTTGATGATAGAACCAACGGCAGGGTCTCCAGGATGGTATGATGTTTCGTCAAGCACCAGTGCTTTGCAGCCCGCTTCCACATATGATGCAAGCTTCTCAAGTGCGACATCGATTGGACGAGGCACGATTGAACATGCTGAGAAGAGCCTGTCTGGATATATCTCAGAGGCTCGAACGTATAGATCTGTGCTGACATGAGGCTCGTGGGGTGTGAGTACGGCCTTATCCACACCGAAGGTGTCCATCCTGTTGATTAGCAGGTCAACATGGTCCTCCAGATTGTCGAAATTCACATCCACTAACTCGTTTCTGCTGGTCCCGAGGTGTGTGTGGATGTCTGTGGTCATGTGGACACCGACTCTAGAATGACGTTTTCCCTTTTCTGTGAATTTGGTCTGGACTGTCCTAACCCGCATCAGTAGCTCTAAAAGCAGACCAGACGCATTCTGCCTGAGTAACATGGATCAAGATACCAGAGAGGAGAAGGCAACTCTTGAGAGATGCTTGAGAGACATCGCCCATGACATCAATATTGACAGATTCATGATTATGGAGTACCTTGGGCCAGTTGTTGATGGATGCAGGGCTGCCCTCAATGTCAGCGTCGACAAGGCTAGGAGCATTCACAAGATGTCTGACGAGGAGTTCGAATCTTACATGGACTCCACATCTCAGTCCTACCAGAGCATAACTTTCTGTCTGCGCACCTCAGACACGAATGAGGAGTACTTGGTTGCCTTTGACCGAGGCAAGATGAAGATCTATGATGAATGCGAGGAGCCTGATGTCGAGCTCGTTTCAGAACACAAGACGCTTGTAGGTGTCCTTGACAGCGACCCCCAATTCTCGCCTCCTGACCTCCTTGGTACATCAATCGAGATCAATGGGTCTGATAGTCTTGATGTGGTCGAGGCCTTGGGCCTCCTCTGCTATCCCTCTCTCCTTCGAATCGCCCGGTCGGGTGTCGATCCCTCTTCTCTCCTCTCAGAAGATGCTGACACAGTCATTATGGCTGCTGCGACTGACATGATGAGTAAGATGATCAAGAAGTGGTTTGACGTGCAATTGGCCGGCTAGAGTCCATGATATGGAAAGACGAGTTCTTTGACCCTTCTTATCGTTCTCTCTAGGTCGAGACTTACCTCTTCCCGAGAGAAGTACATCTGAACAACCTCATTCTGGTCTCTGATTGCTGGTGGATATTGATCATATCCCATCTCCCTGCAGACGTCGAGGAAGTGTGGCGGAAACTCATTAGGTATGTCCTCGCCAAGCATAAGAGACAGGAACAGAGTCCACAGTCGAGCTACGTTGACAACATCATAGCCTCCCCCTCCAACAGCCAACCAACCAGTCTCACATATGTCGTCCGACATCTCCTTGAGACCTCGAACTACGGTCTCGTAGCCAGACGAGGTGTAGGCAAGGTGAGCCAGGGGGTCCATGTAATGCCCATCGACACCGAGCTGAGACACCAAGAGGTCGGGCTGGAATGCGTTGAACAGCGGCTGGATGACCTCGTCAAAGATCTCTATGAGCTCAGGCGTTCCTGCACCAGGTATCACCGGGATGTTCACAGATCTGCCGACTCCCTCTGCCCCGCCTGTTTCGTAGACGAAGCCAGTCCCAGGGAATAGTGTTCGTCCTGTCTGATGAACTGAAATCGTCATTACATTCTTCGAGCGATAGAAGGCATTCTGGACGCCATCTCCGTGGTGCGCATCTACATCGACATAGAGGACTTTTGCGCCCGGCTTCTTCTTCAGGAAGTGCGTGACAGCAATTGCGACGTCGTTGAAGATGCAGAAACCAGATGCCTCACTCCTCTGTGCATGATGAAGCCCTCCGGAAATCACAAATGCATTGGACGCTCCTTTGATCAAC
This sequence comes from Candidatus Thorarchaeota archaeon, assembly GCA_016839445.1. Taxonomy (GTDB): domain Archaea; phylum Asgardarchaeota; class Thorarchaeia; order Thorarchaeales; family Thorarchaeaceae; genus SMTZ1-45. The sequence goes on along the minus strand of JAEOUG010000089.1, from coordinate 3,064 downwards.
TCCTTCATTCCTTCAAGAGTCGCTCCGACGTATCTTGCTCCTGTTTCATAGATTCCCTTGAATGCAGGATTGTCGGGAGTCCCTAGTCCGTATCGCGGATTGGCTTCTCCAGTCGCACTAGTGGCCTGAACCGCGTCAAGGAAGTCTGAGGTGTGGAAGAGGGAGAGGTCGTTTCGCGTAGCCACTCCCGGCTCTATTTCACGGACATTCTCAAGGAGACCAAGCTCCTGAGAGAGAAGATAGGTAAGCTTGAGTCGGTCTGGCTTCAGAGGATGGTCCTCTCTAAACTCGTACTTCAAGAGTTCCTCAGACCATGGGTATACCAGCTTACCTCTCATATCGATACGCTCGTGTTAGCAGACCTTCATTATCCTTCCTGTCACTACTGGTTGGCAACGATGTCGTCGATTATGTTGTGGAGACCTGATTCAGCCAAGTAGGCAAAAAGCGTCGCCAGAAAGACCACAATGAAGTAGACCATTACAACATGGATGAGCTCTCGGTAGACGGCCGGGTCTTTCAGCCTGTTGACGAAGCCCTGCTCCTCAGACCTTCTATACGCTACGCCAAGCATGAACACGTAGTAGACATTGACAAGAATTCCGAAGTATCTCACGAAGTTCGTCAGGAATGGATGACCCAAGTGGGCCACAAGCATGCCAGTTTCGAAATCCATGATTGTTATGGAAGTGACTATCGGGTCTCCGGTTATTACGTATGAGTGGCCATTGATTTCGTAGTAGTCTGACTCGTAGGGTTGCACGAGCCACGCGTTTCCATACTCCCGCAGGATGGTTTTGTTGTCTCTACCTATCAGAAGGACCCTGGCATTGTTTGAGTCTGTTATGAGATACGTACCATTACCGATATCGTCACAGTCTCTCGCCCATCTGAGCTGCCCGTTCGGGAAATCGAGGTGGAACTCCCACACGACATCTTTCGTGTCGTAGTCGACTTCTATGATACGGTGGTTCTCGCTGTCACAGATGATTGTGTTGCCATTGTCCCTCCTGTCAGGATTGTGCTGCTCGTAGAGGATCTGGTGATTCTTTGGCTCTCCATAGAACCACGTAACCTCTCTTGTCTCTGTGTAGTTCACCTCAATGACAAGATCGAGGTTGCGAAGTGAAATCAGAATGGAGTCATAGTCTCTGCCGTATTTGGAGCCATTGATGTACTCGAAGTCATTTAGGTGTGACCAGTCTCTCACATTCTGTCTGCTAAGGTAAGTGCGTGCACGGTCACTCCATCCTTCCTGAATCGCCAACTGAGTCCAGTTGATGTGGTCCGGGTTCTTCGCGTTCCATTCCCACACGATGTTCGTGGGATCGTTGATGTCGACCTCTATTACCCGGTGGGCCCCCGTGTCGGCTATCATGATGTTCCCGTTTGGCAGAACCTCTGACTCGTGCACGAACGGCCTAGGCAGCTCACATCGCCACAGCACTTCCAGCTCCGGGGACACGATTAGTGTAGCTCCTGGTTCGTTCGTAACCAAGTAGTTCCCCTCGTATGGACCCGTTGTGATGTAATCGACATCTAGCATCATTCCGAAGGGCTGGCTGGCAGGCAAGGCCAAGAGGAAGACTGGTACTCCTGCGACTGTAAGCAGCGTTAGTGCAAGGATGAGTAGGTTCTTTCTGAATCTCATTTGTCACCACCCGAAGTAGTAGCAGACTATACCGAACACAAAGAAGGCCATGAACCAAGTACTACTGAAGTTCAACGGAAACGTCAGTATTGGTCTTGGGTGATCAGGTTTCCTCATACCAGACCTGTAAAGCAAGTAAAGCAGTATCATTCCGTACGTGACAAGATATGACAAAGGGATTACTAGGAAGAATGTGACATGTACGTAGAAGCGGAAGATGAAGTAGCTTAGAGCGCCAAAGGCGGCCCCTGAGAGGAGCTTTACCCAGAAGAGCTTGACTTTGAGGGTTGGAAAGTCAAGGCTGCTGCCTGGCTGCTGGACAGTTTCTGGTTGGGTGGTCAATGCAGGTCACCGGTGGATGGGCCTGACCCAACATTCTATACTATAACTGTTGCTATGCCTCTCTGTACTCCTCGATGCGTCAATCCCGCGCGATTCCGCTTGTCACGAATCAATCCATGAACCGGATAATCGCGTTCTTCCAAACCTCTTCGACATCCTCAATTGGGATCTCGATGCCTCCGAAGTCCGCCACTCTCTTGCTCACAGTGAGGCCCATCTCACATGAGGATACTCCGTGCTTCTCGCAAATCTTCAGGAACTCACCCTGATTGGTCTCTGTAACCTCCGCAAGGTATCGCGCAGAGGATTCGGAGAACAGCCTCTGGCCTACACTACTCACTGTGCCAGGTATGTATTCCAGGTTTAGCTTGAACCCATACTGCCCTGAGAGTGCCATCTTCATGAGTGAGGCGAGGATACCCCCTCTTCCAACGTTATTGCAGGATCTTATCAGCCCGTTCTGATGAGCCTCCAAGACAGCCGCCATTGCCTTCTTCTCCATGTTGGGTCTGTATCTAGGTGGCTCTCCCTTCACCATCCCAAGCACCACTCTCTGGTACTCACTCCCGTTCAACTCTGGGAACGTTTCTCCGATTAGGTAGATGTTGGCCCAGGGAGTCACAAGACCTCTTCTTACCGGCGTGAAGCCTTTGGGAAAGAGGCCGCTAATCATAATCTGTGGCGTAGGATTAATCCGCCTGCGCCCATCCTCCTCCACTACTTCGTTGTATAGTGATACGTTTCCTGCGACAATCGGTAGATCGAAGTCACGAGAGAAGCGCCCAAGTCCTCTGATAGCACTCACAAACTGCCCGTAAGCTTGGGGCTCTTCCGGGTTACCGAAATTGAGGCAGTCTGCAATGAAGATTGGTTTGGCGCCCATAGCGACGAGGTTTCGGAGCGATTCTGCTGCGGAGTTCGCCGTTCCTTCTTCAGGATTGAGTAGGCACCAGAACGAGTTGCAGTCGCTAGTGAATCCAAGGAGTCTGCCGTTGGGCATCTCGAGGACGCCTGCGTTTCCTCCAATGTCCACTGCGGTATGTGACTGAACGTGTTGATCGAACTGGCTGT
>JAEOUG010000088.1 GCA_016839445.1 Candidatus Thorarchaeota archaeon | reverse complement strand
TTTTCGACAGACTCAAAGCCACATACACGAGAAACTTAGTGAAAATCGGTTAAATACCTACAATCCAAGTTCATACCGGTAATGAAAATGACCTCTGAATCTGAGAACGTGTTGAAGGCGCTCTCGAGTTCAACGCGTCGCACAATCATGAAGCAGATCTCAGAGAAGGGTGGTGCTACCTACACTGAGATCATGCACGTGCTGAATCTCGACCCGGCGCTCATGAGTGGAACTTTCAACTACCACTTGAAGGAGCTCAACGAAGCGGGACTGATAGAACGTACTAATGGGGAGTACAGAATCACAGACTTGGGGAAGAGGGCTCTCATCCTCGTCGACCAGGTGGCCAAGGATGTCAAGATTGACCAGTATGGCGTCCTCTCGGCAGTCATGTCCATGAGTCCGCGAAAGGAACTCGCTTTATTCAGCAGCCAGATGGGTATGATGATAGGCGTTGTCCTTTCCATCCTCGGTCTGATTCCTGTGATCCTCGAATCCAGAATCGGATCCGTTGGACTGCTGATCTCCAGCCTATTCCTGCTCTTCTTCATGACGGTGGCGATAGTCTTCGCAGCAAAGATGATAGGGATTGTGAGGAAGTTCCGAGTCGGCTTCTCTGTGATGGTGTTTCTATCAAGCAACTGGTTCTTCATTCGGTCCCCGAACAGGAACCGGTTCTTCATCATTACGATGGTGCTTGTCGCCGCCATGGTGACCGGTGCGCTCACTGTTCTTCTGCCGTACACCGGCGAATTGGGGGTCCTCACGGTAGAGTGGGTTGCCCTCTTCGTCACTTCGCTTTGCCTTGTGACACTCACGGGGTTCCTGTACCTCCGCGCAAAGAGAAGGGCAGAGCTTCTGGAGGAGCGAGACAATGAGCAGTAGCAGGGGTACCGAGAAGGTGGACAGGGTCCTGGATCTCCTCTCAAAGCCTCTGACTAGATACATCCTTGCTGTGCTTGCGGGTGTTGATCCTGGGAGATTCACACAAGCCATCGAGTCGCCAGAGGAACGCCTCAATGGTGAGGACCGTAAGAGCCAGTGAGCCAGGAAGTGGGTCGAAACTCTCCGAGGTAGCCTTGGTTGACTGCGGTCCAGTGACTAGTGGTGTGCATGGCAGGCGAGTCAACAACTACTGTCGACGATGAACCCCGAATACTCCTCGGCGAAGACCGGAGGGATAGTCTTCCCTAATAGGCGTGCGATGGCGGTGAGCTGACCGCGATGATGAAGCTCATCCTGATACGGGTGATGAAGGAGTTGCCATCCCCTCACTCCTCTGTGCCAGGGGTTGTCATCTCTGATTTCTTCAAGGAGAGATGCATCGGCACTTGCACACCACTTCTCCAGCAGACTCTGGACCTCCTGAAGCCATTCCGAAATGGCTCCCGTGCTTGAAGTCGTTCGCTGTATGTGACTAGGCCAGTCTGTGTCTGGTTCTGATCCCACTGGCTCCCAACGCTTCTTGAGAACACCTCGTGCAACGAAGTACTGATGTCCTCCAATGTGGTGGAAGAGCTCTCCAACAGTCCTCCACTGAGGGACAAGGCGGTATTCCAGCTCTCCGTCGCTAAAGAGGCTCAAGATCTTCAGAGTGACCATTCTGACACCGTTCCAGTGGTGAATGAATTGTCCCAGAGTAGTGTAGCATGTCCTCATCGTCAAATCGAGTCGCCATCTCCTGTCTATGACTTGATGTAGTCCCATCATGTATTGGGCATCTATTCCTTCGGTTGGACATAGATTGCCGCACGTAAGAAACATCTTCGCAGATAAGGTGGACTGACGGGCGTCCATGGGCGCTGGTCCTGCTAGAATCCTGACTTCCTCTCTCCTTCCTGAAGTCTTAATGCTCCCTCTGGGCAGATGCGGCCACAGATTCCGCATCCATAGCAGCTGTCCGCGTCCACGCTAGCTGCTCCAATGGTAGGACTGACCACAATTGCCCCGAACGGACAGGCTTCTTCGCACGCGCCGCACCCTGTGCATCTGTGTTCGTCAACGCTGGTCACATAATGCCCCTTGTGAAATGGCTCCGGTATTCCGAGTCTTACGCGGTGGAGATATGGGTGACACACGTCCATGTCGCAGTTGCAGATCATTCCTGCATAGGGGACCCCCACTGCGGAGACCGCATGGACTACCCTCTCATCCTCGGCCATCTTTGTGATTATCTCCACGGCTTCGTCTGGTGAAAGGTACTCGTGCCGCCCTCCAAGGTAATATGGGAAGCGCCGCGTGTACAAGTGAGTGAATGCTATCCCAAAGCAGTGAAGCACCTTCTCCTTTCCAATCGAGGTGTGTCTGCAGATGCAAGGGAACCGAACAACTGATCGTTCATGGTCTTCTGTCTGATTCGAAGAGAGGCCGAGTATCTGGACCACCTCCTCTGTTGTTATGACCTGATGATGCAAGTAGCTCCTGTACCTATTGAAGACCGCTTCCTTCTCACCTGGACGTATGGGTCGGGCGGCTCTCTCCTGTCGGCTAGAGAAACCATCAGGTCCGAGTGCGGAGCTTCTGGAGAAATAGGGTACCGCGAAGTCTCTCACCAGGTCACTTGTAGCGAGCTCTTTCGATAGGTTTCTGGCATTGAGGTACCATCTCCTTCCCGCACCATGTTGGACGCAATACTCACACATGTCTCGGCACCAGTCACCTTGTGCAGATAAGCCCCTAGTTCCCTTGACGTTGGTAGATAACAGCCGACCCCCGCCCCACCGATATGTCCGGCGATGGACATAGTGCGATTAATGAACCTGCGAATGAATACCAGTGGATTAGATACAGGAGCGGCATGCACAGTGAGCGTTGTGGTCGACATTGACGGTACGCTGATTGACATTTCGGAGCGCCTCCGTGCGGCGATGAGTCTGGTGCTGGATAGATCAGTGCTCCTAGATGACGTGCGGAGCATGACCACTTCCCAGCTATACGAAACCTACGCCACTGAGGAACAGCGAGAGCATCTGCCGGTTCTGCATGAGCGTCTGTGGAATCTCCTGTTATGTGAAGATGAACTTGGATTCAGTCTTCTTAGGCATGATGTCCCCATCCCCTATGCGGCAGAGGTTCTTGAGTCGTGGAGCACGACCAACAAGGTTGCCTATCTCACCGGCCGGCTCGATACGACTCGTGAAGATACCCTCAGACAGCTCGAAGGGTTCGGGTTTCCAGTGGACAACACCGAGTTGATCATGTTCGAGAGAGCGGACTACAGCGGCGCACGTGTTGCATCTGTGGGACCCCGGCTGATTGATGTCCGCTCGAAGTTGTTTTCAGCCATTGCCCGAAATGGCCCTGTTCTGATGGTTGTTGATGATTTTCCTGGCTATTTCGAAGCCTACCGCCGTCATGACGTTCCTGACCTGATTGGATTTCGACGATTCGCTCGGAGACCGGTTCAGTCTTACATCGACAACGGAGCAACCAGTGTCATAGGTTGCTGGAGTGAGCTAAGCAATATGCAAAGTCCGCCTCCCTGAAAGGAGTCGGCCCTGTTTCAAGTCAGGTTCGGAGGTCTGTCATGTCTTGGAGTAGAAGCCAGTCCGGACTGAGGTCCTTAAGTCCTTCACGATGTGCCCTGAGGCCAGCGGCGGCAGACTTCTCTGAAGAGCGTCCAGAGGTATGAGGTCTCTCCATGCAGCTACTGTCACTATCAACCGGGTCTCTCTCACATCTGTTCTCATCCGAGTACCACGACTTCGAAGCCATTCAGTCAGCCATGGTCTTGCTCCATGCACATGCTGAGGTCGATGGCTTCGAGTTTCAGAAGATCGCAGAGTGGGATTCGGTGGGTCCTCCCCGTGATGCCTACAGAGCAGGTAGGCCAACAGAGTTCCGCACTCGTGCATGGGAATCGTGCAGCAAATACACTACAGCTGAAATCGGGCGCTCCATCAAGGCTGCCGGTCTGCCAATACTCTCAGTTCATGCAAACAGGGATGTGGGCATCTGCCTATGCACTAGATGTGAAGACGATGTGGATAGGGGTTCAGAGCTGATCTACGAGACGCTCTCCCTCTGTAGCATCCTTGAATCCAAGGTTGCTGTCTTTCACTTCTGGGACTCCATGGCGAAGACGATCGACACTGCCTTTCTCCGAGAAACCATGGATTCGATACAGCAAGTCCACCCCACAATCAAGGCCACCATCGAGAACATCCCTACCTCTGTGGATGGACTAACACCACTCGAGCTCGCGAAGAAGTTTGACTCCTTGACCCTCGACACAAGATGGGCTTGCATGTATGATGAACTCAAGGGGTTTGCCGAAGTCTTACCGAGAATTGCTAATGTCCATCTGCGTGCTCGGCTACTTGACCAGGAGTGGATCTTCGACTCGCCCGATTGGACGCTGGAAGAGGTCATTGACCTAATCAGGCACACCTGGGGCTACTCCGGGTTGATCACTGTGGAGCCGGAAGGCGGATATCATGCCTCCGCAATCGAGGACATAGTCGTAGCCACGAAGGCTCTGCGAATCCTGCTTGGATATCCTCGGCCTCGACCATCAAGCCGCCGATTCCACCATCAATGAAGCTGATCTGGGGGGCAGGCAATGAGAATACTGGTAATCTCTGACATTCATGGCAACTTCAAGGAATCCATCCTGCAAATCGCGGCGGAAAACGATTTGACTCTGTGTCTTGGTGATCTGGGCTTGGATTCTGAGGCTGAGGAAGAGGGGCTTGCATTCATACGAAGTCTAGCATCCCGCTGCAGGCTTCTCATGATTCCGGGTAACTGCGATGAAGGATGCCTTCAGGCTACTCTGGCAGAGAACCCGCAAATCTCGTTACACAAGCGTATCAAGGAAGTTGAGGGCTATTCGTTTGCGGGCTATGGCGGTGCAGAGGACACTGCCTCATACATTAGGAGGATTCGTTCCTGCCTTCTCTCTGGAGCCCAGCCATACACGGAGACCACTCTCAGGCAGGCAGAGAAGTCGCAGTGGCTGCAGCAGTTCCTTGAGGCCATTGGAGTCTCTATCCATGGCGGCCATATTGACGTGACCCCAGAAGCCCCTGAGATGTTGGAGCAGTGGGCTCCCCTTCGGTCTCCCTGTGAGTTCCAGGACTTCATGATAAGGGAGTTTCTTGTGACCGAAGCGACACACTCGGACATCTGGGTTCTCCACGTTCCTCCCTTCGGTTTTCCTGGCTCCGAGCGAATTTGCGGTCTGTCAACTGGTTCGAAGAGTGTTCTGGATGCAATCACCGCTGTCCAGCCTCGGTTGGCGATAAGTGGTCATATTCACCGTGCAGGCCGCTGGGTGCTCGGGAGGACAACGTGTATCTCTGCGCCTGCCATGGAAGACAACCTTGCATTGCTTGTCAGAATTGATGAAGCGGAGGTTTCTTCGGAGGTTGTGAACATAGGTTAAGGTGATCAAGTATGATGAAAGATGTCGAGAGAATCACTTCTGGAGAGCGCGCAGGCAGGATGCTCAACGCAATCCTTGAAGCTCTTGAGAGTGAATCCTTTGAAGTAAGCGCGAGAGTTATGAGATCTGCTGGAGTGATGTGCGCAACGCTCCCCTGTCCACCAGCCTGGGGTGTCAGCCTTCACAAGGCTCTGGAAATCTCCCAGAAGTCGGAGAGCCTTGAGGAACGAGTGGCGATGCTCAATAGGGACATTCCATGGTGTGGGGAGTGGTCCTTCATGAACGGCACCATCAGTTCTGAGTGTGATTCATGCGGCTGCCTGCTGGTGCAAGACGGGCTCGTTAGTCCTAGCGGTATATGGTGTGCTTGCTCTTTGGGCTGGGTCGAGGCCATATTTGCGGCTCTGCTCCAGTGTCCAGTTCGTGCTGATCTCGTATCTGCCATTGGCAGAGGAGATGCAACGTGCAAGTATATTGTGCACCTCAGCTCAGAATGAAATGTTGAAGCTACCTATCCCAAGGAGGTGGAGATTCCGTTGATCACAGGGGAATCCGCATCCCGTCGTAGGCGAACCGGAGCCCCTTGTTCTGCTTTTCAATCTCTGTCCTCTCTTCGGGCGTAAGCCCCGCAATCCAGTGCCGGTTCTCCCATCTGTGGCCCGAGAGGTGCGTCAGAACACAGGTCTTGACTGATGTTGACTTCCAGTAGTCAATGGCCTCTTGAACCGAGAAATGCCTCCACTTCGTGTCTGTCGAATCAAACATTGCATCGAGGACCATTACGTCTACGTCATTGAGACATCGAGTTGTTTCCTCCGGTGGCTGCGCAGTATCGACAAGATACGCAACTCTGGTGTCAGACTTGACGATGTATCCCACACTATCCTCGGTGTGGGATGTCCTGACCACCTGAATCGTCGCGTCCCGCAACGCTATGAGGTCCCCTGGAGATACAGGGTGGAGAGTTATCCTGTCTTTCAGGTATTCGAGCTCCCTGGAGAAGCGGGATATTGAGCTCTTCTCGACAAAGACATCTATTGGGTCCCAACCACACATGACCTGCGGGTAGTCAATTGCCCCAAGACCCGCGACATGGTCATAATGCCAGTGAGTAATGAGGATGTTGTCAATCCTCTTGATGCGTTCGCGCTCGAGCTGCATCTCCAAGTCAGGCCCTGCGTCAATGAGTGTGACTTCTTCTCCCAGAATGGCCGCTGAAGCCCGTGTCCTTCGCAACTCTGGCTCCTTGCGGGCGGTCTCGCATGTACTACATTCACAGAAGAACTGCGGGAGGGTGAAGGGCCCGCCAGAACCAAGGATGATTAGTCTGCTATTCAACGAAGGGTCTCCTGGTCAGTCTCTTTGTCGGTGTTCCCCATTCTGTCGATACAAGGCTTCAACGTGAATGGTGCTACCGTTATTCGGCTGTCTGGTGTCCCTGGGTTCAGTCTGTCCATATATCCCCATATGTCCTGTCCGTACACATGCTGCTGGGTGCGGAGTCCCCTTGGTTCTCCTACTGGCCGTCTTGGACACAGGTTCTTAATAGTCACACACGGTTCGGACGCCCTCCGATGATTCTGCGACTATGTGAGCAGAGTCAGTGCTGAAGCTTCCCACGCTGGTTCAAGGAGAAGACAGCGACTAATCGTCCCGGTGCGTTTCATGCATACTAGAACACTCGGAAAATCAGGTCTGAAGGTGAGTGCGCTCGGCCTGGGCTGTGCTGGTATAGGCGGTCCGTTTCTTGGGAAACATGGCGAGATCAATGGATATGGAAGGGTCAGCGATAAGGAGTCGGTGCGGGCGATAGAGGTTGCACTGGAGATGGGCGTCACCTTCTTCGACACTGCCGATGTGTACGGCTGTGGACGTAGTGAGAGGGTGTTGGGAGAAGCTCTCGGCAGTCAAATTGACGAAGTGGTCGTGGCGACGAAGTTTGGCAACTCCTGGAGCGACACACAAGGCAGCTCCCTGATACCCTGTCGTGCTGTCGGAACTGACGTTTCAGATCGTGCAATCCGTCGAGCGTGCCAAGCCAGTCTGGATCGCATTGGAACTGATTGCATCGACATCTACCAACTCCATCTTGGGAATTTATCCATAGATCGAGCTTCTGAAGTGATTCGGACACTAAACGAACTCGTCGATGAGGGTCTGATTCGATACTATGGGTGGAGCACCAATTCTTCCGTGCATGCACAGGAGTTTGCCGACCAAAAGCACTTCACCTCGGTTCAGTTTCGACACAATCTGGTGTCAAGGAATGACGCGATGATTGAAGATGTGGTGTCCAAGTTCGACGTTGCCGGAATAATCAAGGGACCGCTGGGATACGGTCTACTGGTCGGCAAGTACGGGAGGAAGTCGATGCCTCCTGCAGACCATGTCTGGCACGGCACCGATTTCTCCGCAGGGAATCTGGCCCAGATTCTGTCCGCCCTAGAGAGTGTTCGAGGAATTATAGCAGGAGATGGCCGGTCACTCACACAAGGTGCAATCGCATGGATCTGGTCCGTAGATAGGGCCCTAATCCCCATACCTGGCTTCAAAAAGGCAGAGCAAGTCAGGGAGAACGTTTCGGCGATGGATTTCGGCCCTCTGAGGAGAAGTCAGATGGAGGAAATCGAGCGTATCTTGGCTGGTGTGAGTGACCCATGGTCTCAGTAGGACTATGATTGCCTAGTCTGGGAACTCAGCCATTGCTCGAGCCATCTGAGGTACTCAGGGCTATGCGTGTTCCATCTGTGTTCATCCGCATCGAAGAGGTCGTACAGATGTACAGACCCGAAAGACACTGCTTTGTGGAGTATCTGGACCGAGAAGGAGTCGGCAAGATGGTGCAGTCGATCCAACCCCTGAAGGAATCCCACTATATCAGATGTAGAGAGCCTAATCCGTATGGCGATGCTACTTGATGACTCAGTGTACACATCCAGAGTATATGGTAGTTGGTGCAGACATCCTAGGATTTGCTCGACCGCACTAGTGGACTCAATGAAGCACATCAAGGTGAGAGTGTCTCTGAAAGGAGTGAAAACGGGCTTGTATCCCACAATGACCTCCTCTTCTCGCAGCTGCTGCAGCCGACGCCGGACCTGCGACAGGGGCAGGTTCAATCGCTGAGCCATTTCCTTCTGCGTGGTGTCTGGGTTCTCATGCAGCATCCTGAGAAGAACAACGTCCTTGCCGTCAAACGAGATCTGTGTTTCAAGTTCGTCATCGACACCAACGCCACCTGTCCCGCTGTCGATGATGGAGTCTATCTGCTGATGCCATTTCTGCCAATCCCATGTCCATCTTCCTTCCGAGTCAAACTTGCTGAGATCCCATCCCTTTGTCCGGTAGGAGAAGAGGTCGAAGATCTTGTAGGCAGATATGAGCCCTGCCGCTCTTAGCTGCTCTAGGACTCTCTTGTTAGCATCTGGATCTTCTAGTGGATACACCACATTCGCGAGGAACCCATTTATCCTTCCGTACGTGGCTGTGTACCAGCCAACGGCCTGCGTCTTCTCGAAGAACTCGACGGGAAATGGATTGCTACTCGGGGCCGTTTCCATGATTATGATGTTCTCTCCTAGCCCAATCCTCTTCTCGCGGGTCGAGTATCTGAACTGGCGCAGATACCCATTTGATCTCAATCGTGACAATCGAAACCGAAGAGTCCTGGATGGGATTCCCAACAGCCGGCTGAGTTCTCTCATCGTTGCGTCAGGCCCTCGACTGTCGAGTGCCCTGATGATTCTCAAGTCCTTATTGTCCAACGAGGGAACATCACGAGTCAATTCGAACACCTCTCCGTGCAGTTCTGGGGCTGTGTCATTGATTCTGGCTGCAGACTCATAGATAAGCCCTTGGCCCGAGCAACATGCTGCGACGGCAAGATTATTAAGTTTCTATTGCCCACTCGGTGAGCAGACAAGACGGCAATGATTCGCCAATTGTGTTGCCGGTGTGTGGTGGACATGCTAGACGAATCCTGCTCGCGTGAAGTTCCTCAGACGGCTCTTGGTCCGAGAGAAGGTGCTTACGGTAGACCCAGACATCTGGAACCTCCGACCCGACAGAGGGTTGAGAGAGTCAGGGTTCAGGATGAGGTGCTCATTCTCCTGAGTAGTGAGTCGATGCATGGTTACAGAATCTGGAGTGCTCTGAGCGCTGAGTTCTCTAGCCTCCGCCTCAATACTCTCTACCGTTGGCTGAATGACTTAGAGGGGCGACGGCTGGTCTCTGCTTCTCTGGAACCGGGTGTGAAAGGGCCGGACAGAAGAGTCTACGAGCTGACGCCAGCAGGGAGACAGGAAGTAGTTCGTCTACTACGAAGCGCAGTCAAAATCGTTATCGACACATACCGCCGATACCGGCTTTTCTCCACTGTCCACTTCAACCGCATTTCGAGTGCAGCCGATTCCTTTCCTCCTGGTTCCCGGATTCTCATTGGATCGTTTGGTGCATTCACCGATTTGGAGGAAGAAGTCGTCCAATCGATACTGCCCACTATGGAAGGAGAACGAGTCGACTTTGTTGGATCTCTTCCGAGTTCGCTGAAGCAACGTCCCAGAACGCGGCTCCTTAAGGGCAGCCTACAGGACATCTCTGCCAAGAATGAAGCCTACCATGTAATCTGGTTGCTTGGAGTTCCCCAAAAGAAGTCCTTTGGCCTGTCGATGGAAGAGTGTAGACGGGTCCTTGTGAGGGGAGGCAGTCTGTACATCGTTCTTCCCTACACCATCGATACGACAAGCCCGTGCTCCGATCTTGGGACCTTCATCAGCAACACGGTGATGGAACTCATGTCAGACCTAGATATCATGGACCTACAGGAGGTCCAGTCAGTACTCCAGGCATACTTCGACGAGATTGGCTCCGCAGACTGTCGCGTCAGGTTACTCTGGGCCAGGAAGTGACTCAGCCATCAAGCGAACTGACGCCTAGGAAAACCCGTTGCAGGTGTCGTGTCACACGTCAGACTCCTGAAGTCGTTTCCAGCATGAAGCCCACCACTCCTGAAACGGCCCTTCCGCTGAAATCGTGATGCCTGAATCGATTCCTATCTTGAGCGGCATATCATTCTTGACCTCGTCAATCAGGAGTTCGGCCAGCGCATATCTGTCATCCACTTGCCAAGGGTTGTCTATGATCCTTGCTCTCCCCTTCACACTGACAGCGATGTCGGGGGGGCACACCAGGCAGACCATTACCCGCTCATCTCTCAGAATGTTGGCAAGGGTGTCATGGTAGCGATGGATGACAAAGCGCATGTTCGTGGGTGTCACTGCATGCAGGCTGCCGAAGGGTGCCGTGTGTGGCGAGCCGTCTTCTTCAATCGTCGCTATGACGGAGCTCGGATTGAGCACTCCATTCTCTTTTCGCATTATGTTGAAGAGGTCCTCACGGAGCTCCGGTGATCTTCTCCAGCGCTCTTCGGGTTTTGGTGCTTCTCCAGTCATGGTAATGGCCTCCGCGTGCATATGGTTGCGGATTCACTTGGTACCACTTTGATAGGATGAGTTGAAGCGTAACATAATGGTCTAGGTCCAAGATTGGGACTACGGCAGAGGGTACAGACGGGGATTGTAGCTCATGGGAACATGGACAGCATATCTTCAGGAGTCTCTGCAACGAGGAGAGAATTCGGTGGGTCTTCCACACCGGAGCAGTTCCAGCTTGCCCACACTGGGATCATGCCGGCCCTCTGGGCTGCCATAACATCTACGTCAAGTCGGTCTCCAACGTAGACGCATCTAGATGGGTTCGCCTCCACTCTGTCAGAGAAGCGGAGCAAGAGGTAGGGGGACGGCTTCTCATACCCCGGTACTGACGAATGCACCACGCAATGAAACACCCCAAGGATGGAGTCCCTTTCTAACACAGGAGATGGGTCATAGAGTCTGTTCGTGCACAGACCAAGCCTGTAGCCGCGTGCACGGAGTTCCCAGAGCATGTCATAACACCCTCTTGAGAGTCTGGGTCTGAAGGATCCTCTTCCTGGGGGTCCTAGTTTCTGCCATTCCTCCCGAAGTCTGGCTGCCATTTCATTTGAGCACGATGAATGGGATATTGACTCGACGAATCTCCTGCAGTACTCGACCCAGACCTCCTGCGTGGGTATCCAATTATGACCCACGTTCTCTGCCAGCATATGCTGCCTAAGCCAGGCTTCTGGACCGCGACGAATCAGCTCGAGCAGATCAGAGTCTGATTGCGCATTGACATTCTCCAACGCGATCTTTTCCAGCGCTCTCCTTGCAAGGGCGGGGACACCAAAGGGGTCCCTGTATAGCGTATCATCCATGTCAAAGCCAATGCCTATGATTCCAGATTTCATTCACGTCTCTCCTCCACTCGCTCCATCTCTCTGATTACAGGGCTACAGGTCCAACAACTCCGGGATTATGGCATCCCCAAATGTCCTGAGATGCTCAATTTCATGGACATCTGGCATGTTGAAGATCACGTGGTCAAACCCCATCTCGGACACATCGCGGCACAGCACTACTACGTCCCTTGGGCTCATTGCGGTGGGCGACAGCCGAATCGTCGTCAGCAACGTCTTCTCTATGTCCTCTATGGACCGACCATGATCCTGACAATAGAGCTCCAGTTTGCTCAGCTTTCTTGGAAGTCTCTCCGCACGTGTATCATACCAGTGCTTTCCCATATCCCAGAATCCAACCAGCGGGGTTCCGAGGTGGAAGTTCACTGCATCTGCGTACTTCGCGACTAACCGAAGCATTCTCTTCTCCTTCTCGCATCCGATGAGAATGGGCGGGTGAGGACTTGAGAGAGGAGCTGGGTTGTTGAGAGGGGCAGCAAGACGGTAGTACTCGCCTTCGTATGGCTTCACATCACCCGCCCACATGTGTTTGGCAATCTGAAGAATCTCCTCAAACCTTCCGATGAGCTCCCTCTTGGTGGCTGGAAA
>JAEOUG010000087.1 GCA_016839445.1 Candidatus Thorarchaeota archaeon | reverse complement strand
GTCGGCCCTGATAGATGGACTGTGCCATCTTCCTTCTGCCACTGGCCAGCAGTCTCCAGATTGTACCACGGGAGAGTCCCATGACTGCACCGGCCTGCTCCTGATACAAACCCTCAATGTCAACCAGGCGGAGGGCCTCGGTTTCAGCCAGGTCAATGTATATGGGCTCCGCATCACCACCCGATGGCTGTGGAATCATCTTCCGGGCGTCAGGTCGCTGCTGGATCCGAGGCTGAATGGGGAAGCGTCCCCTGCCGCCCTTCCTTCTTCTGTGCATATGCAGTCTTATCATCTGTGCTGAGGTTTCTTATTACACTTTTTAACCACTAGCGAAAGGCGCGCCCTGGACTCCAGGATGCGCATTCCTTCACTTGGATGACAGATTCTGTAGGATCTTGTCCCACATCTCTCGAAGGAGGGATGTGATTTTGTGCTCTGGAGCGTACTCAGGGAGCGTCTGCCGTTCCACCATCGACGCCGTCATCACTGGATCAAAGGGTATCTTTCCCAGGAGGTGAATTCCCCTCTTCTTGCAGTAGTCCTCGATTCTGTCTGTGTTCTCAAGATTCAGGTCGAATTTGTTGACTATTACGAGCGGCTCCACCCGGAACTTGTCAAGAAGCTGGACAACTCGCTCCATATCATGGATTCCTGACAGTGTGGGTTCAGTGACAATCACTCCCAGCTTGATGCCTGTCACGGTGGCAATGACCGGACAGCCCACGCCGGGTGATCCATCGATAAGCACCTTGGAGAGACCGTCACGTTCTGCGATGGCAGCGGCAAGCTTTCTGACCTCTGTCACCAACTTGCCAGAGTTGCCTTCACCAGCCATCAGGCGAGCGTGGGCCATTGGTCCAGCTCTGGTGGTGGAATTGTATACGTGCCCAGACACGCGGTCAACCATTCGAATGGCTTCCTCAGGACAGACAAGCTCACATACCCCGCAGCCCTCACATGCAATATGGTCAATCGCGGGGGGCTTGGCTGCTCCGAATCTGCACTTCTCTGCGCAGAGCCCACACTCAGTGCACATGTCTTTGTCGATGACTGCGACCTTTGAGCCCGAAAACGTGGTCTCCTCAATGAGGGATGGTTGAAACAGGATGTGCAGGTCTGGCGCATCGACATCACAGTCCGCTAGGACTGTATCTCCAGCAATGGACGCAAACGCAGCAGCGATGGTGGTCTTTCCCGTGCCACCCTTGCCACTGATGACTGCAACCTCAGCGGCGTCCATCCATGATCCTCCTGATCTCATTGTACATCTCTCTGAAGCGTTCAGTCCACTCCGGCATTTCTAGGACAAAGGGAACCCCACGGGAGTACAGCTCGGCAATCTCTCTGTTGAAGGGAATCTCTAGGAGTATTGGTATGTTTCCCTCCTCGCAGTACTTGTTGACTGCATCATCGCCAATCCCAGCCCGGTTGATTATCACTCCGAGGGGAATGTCAAGCTCACGAACAACATCCACAGCCATGGAGAGATCGTGGAGGCCGAAGGGGGTTGGTTCAGTCACGAGAATCAGGAAGTCGCTATCCTGCATGGTCTCGACAACAGGACAGGCGGTTCCTGGAGGGGCATCGAGGATATTCACCGCGTCTTGCTGAATGTGCTTCTTGACGGCACTTATGATGGATGTAGCAATCGGCTCCCCAATCTTGAGCTCTCCATACACTAGATGGTGACCCTGTGTGTCCGTCTCGTGTGTCTGTCCCACTGGTCGCCCAACCTCGGATATGGCATTCTCTGGACAGACTATCTTGCAGCCACCGCACGAATGACAGAGCTCGTTGTATACGAGAACGCCCTTCTTGCCAACGAACAGAGCATTGAACTGGCAGAACTCAGCGCACTTCCCACAGAGGGTGCACTTGTCCTTGTCAATGACGGGAGTCGGCAGATACACGGTCTCTGACTTGACTGCTCCAGGGTGTAGCAGTGTGTGAACATTCGGTTCCTCGACATCACAGTCAAGCACTCTGGACTCACCGATCGACAGAGCGAGATTGACTGCGACTGTTGTCTTTCCTGTACCTCCCTTTCCAGAGGCCACTGTCAGTATCATGTCCCCATGCTCACCTCATGCACAGTCACTTATGGTGAGCATCGGCACAACCTTCGGTCAGTTCCTCAAGTTGATTCTGATTGTATGCCCCGATGACATCGTCAACAGATTGGCTGTTCGCGCGCAGAACGGCGATGTTGTGACTCTGGAAGCTCATGAGGCCACGTGGACCCATTCCGCTGACGACAACAACGTCGGGGTTGAATCTCAGTACGTTGTCATGCGCATGGCCACGTCCGCCAGAGTGCTCTCCACGATTCGGCTGCACCGTCCGTTCAACAACAGTCCCCTTATCGTCCAGGACTATCACTGTGAAGAAGGGTGCCCTCCCGAAGTGGGAAGCCACTATGGATCCGCCGGGGTCATCAGTGGGAACCAGTAGCGTCCTATTCAATAACCCCCACCTCTGCGTCGACCTCTGCCACCACCACGGCCGCGACCAAGACCACGTCCTCCTCCTCCACCATAGCCTCCGCCGCCAGCACCATAGCCTCCACCTCCGCCGCCTCCCATTCCGATATGGGACGGTCCCGGTGTGGATATCTCTTGAAGCGCCCCGGCCCTGTAGCTATCTACTGCTGACTTGACAGAGCCTGATGCTCCTGTGAGAATCGTTATTCCCGCATTCTGCAGTGCAGGATAGGCATTCGGGCCCACGCTTCCCGTAATCACAGCCTCTACGTCCTGCTCAGAGACGATCTGAGCTGCTCGAATTCCAGCTCCGCCCGAAGCCATCGCGGCCTCATTGGGAATGGCCTGGAACTGCTGTGTTTCTGGGTCTACGATGATGAAGTAGGCGCACCTGCCAAACCGGGGGTCGATCTGCGACTCCAGCGTGTCGCCACTTGATGTAACACAAACTCTAGGCATTGTCTTCCTCTCATATGAATCTTGATTCATAACAGATAATGAATCTTGATTCATAAAAAGTCATCGGAAGAGGCGCCTTGGGTCAGAACTGAAGCGTTTATCTCTCGGGGAGGCTACAATGAAACACAAGGAGACCTGTTAGATGGGATTCGACGTCGGGATAGTGGGGAAACCATCCTCTGGAAAGACCTCCTTCACCAATGCAGCCTGCATGACAGACTTCAAGGTTGGGAGTTATCCCTTCACCACGATTGATGCCAATGTGGGCGTGACCCATGTGCGCACCGCGTGTGCCTGCCGTGACCTTGGAGTCGAAGACGACCCAAAGAACTCCATCTGTATCGATGGAGTCCGACTTGTCCCCGTCAAGCTCATCGATGTAGCAGGGCTCGTGCCTGGAGCACACTCAGGAAGAGGAATGGGAAACCAGTTCCTCGACGATCTCAGGCAGGCTGATGTCCTCATCCACATTGTGGATGCAAGTGGATCACTCGACTCCGAGGGGCAGGAGGTCTCGTCTGGAAGCCATGATCCTGCAGAAGATGTCCGTTTCTTGGAAGAGGAACTCGTCGAGTGGATGCTCGGGATTGTCAAGAAGGACTGGAGACGAATGACAGGTCGTGTAAGATCAGAGGGAGCGAAACTGGAGGAACTCCTTCTGGAGAAGCTGTCCGGTCTCAAGATCACTCGAGGACACATTCTCAAGGCAATCAGGGCATCTGAGTTGAAGAGTGAAACAGTAGACAAATGGACAGATGATGAGACGAGGCTCTTCGTGAAGACGCTACAAGCGGTTTCAAAGCCCATCATCATCGCGGCCAACAAGATTGACAGGCCCGGAGCAGAGGAGAATTACGAGAGGCTCAAGAGCGAGTTCCCAGACTATCTTGTAGTCCCAGTCACCGCTCTTGCAGAGAAAGTCCTCAAAGACCTCGACAAGAAAGGCACCATCAAGTACATCCCAGGTGATGATGACTTCAGCATTCTCAAGGAAGATGACCTTGGTGAGGGAGAGAGAACACAGCTTGAGAAGCTCAGAGAGCAGATTCTGAAGAAGTATGGAGGAACAGGAGTCCAAAACATCCTGAACCGAGCTGTGTTTGACTACCTCAAGATGATCACGGTCTATCCCGTACAGGACGCCAACTCCTATCAAGACGGTGATGGAAATGTCCTACCTGATGTATTCCTGGTCCCAGAGGGAACTACAGCGAAGGAGTTTGCGGGATACATTCACACAGACCTGATGGAGTCCTTCATTCATGGTGTGGATGCAAGAACAAAGATGAGGATTTCAGACAAGCACGTTCTGAAGGACCGCGATGTCATTAAGATTGTCAGCGCAAAGGGTCAGAAGTAGCACTTGGCAAGACTGTGGCTGGTTCCAGCATATAAGCCCCTACCGCCCCGTTTCCCCTTCCGGCTAGAGCTTTACCATTGTTTGTCCGAATATTAGCACATTCTTGCATCTATCCCATCCCTACGGAGTCGTCAGTCATGGACCTGATGAATAGTCAGACGATCTCTGCAGGTGAAAGAAGTGCAGGCATTCACAACACTTGATGAAGCAAGAGAGGCCGGGGAGGAGCTGGCTCGATGCTGGCTCTATCCGGCAATCTACAAGAATGAATTCGGAGACTACTTCGTTCTCACCAAGGGCGAGTGGCCTCCTCGAAGGAGTTGGCCCATCCTCAAGTGGGATGGCGAAGCATGGGTCCCCGTGCTGGCCAAGCTTGATACTCTAGAGCGCGCAGTGGATGCCTCAGAGCTGTTCACCCTCCTGGGTCATCGACCAGTTCTCGTGGAGTTCCCTGGCATTACCTTTGATATCTTCCTCAAGAAGGCACACGTACCTGGAGGAGCTTGGATCTTCAGCAAGACCAACTCGCAATACGCGGTGAAGTACCTCAAGCCTCCGGAATCAGAGGATGACGAGATTCTCCTGACCCATGAGGTCGCTCTCTAGGCTGGGCCTACATCTGACTCATTCCATTTGCTCGCCCAGCGCCCAGTACTCAGCACTCAGCGGGAGATAGGTGAAGAGAGATGCTTTTGCGGCATCGAAGCGTCCATGTTCATCAAGGAGAGAGTCATCGATATGTACTGCCAGAACCTCCGCTACAAACAGATCGTGAGCCCCAAGTGAGTGAATCTCCTTGGTTCTGCACTCGATGCTTATTGGGCACTCCTCAATCATGGGAGCATCAACCTTAGTGGCCTTGGATGGTGTGAGGTTGCACTCGGCGAATTTGTCATGGTCTTTGCCTGACCTAGTGCCTGCAAAGACGGACGCCTCGAACTGACTTGTGGAGGGTATGTTCAGTACAAACTCTCCTGCTTCCTTCACCATAGCATGACTGTGTCTTTCAGGCCGAATGCCAACCACTACTGTGGGCGACTTGCTGCATACGTTGGCTACCCATGAGAGAGTAATGATGTTGGGCCGTTCAGGGCCCTTCACGCTGAGCAGGACCACAGGACAGGGGACCACTGCAGTGCTTGGTTTCTTCTCGCGCTTCATGTGTTTGATGCCACCCTCAGACAATAAGAAAATGTCTGTGTCGCCAGATTTAAGATGAACCTAGAACTCGCAAGGCGCATCACCCTACAGAGGGTCCAGAAGATGGGAAGGGTACTCATTGCAGATCCACTTGAAGAGTCGGCAGTCAAGCAGATGCAGGACGCCGGTCTCGATGTTGTGATACGGAACAAGGACAGTGACGGACCAATCGAGGAGCAGATCAAGGGCTTCGACTGTGTGGTCGTCAGAAGTGC